>CANKEA010000054.1 GCA_947480815.1 Caulobacterales bacterium
AGAATGGGGCCACCCATCCGACAACCTTGGCGGCATCCTGATGGTTGCCGACTACCTAAACCGCAATGGCGCTGCACTGACCATGCGCGACGTGCTGACCGCCATGATCAAGGCGCACGAAATTCAGGGCGTCATCGCACTAGAAAACTCCTTCAACAAGGTCGGGCTCGACCACGTTGTTCTGGTCAAGGTCGCCACCACCGCTGTTGTGGCGCAGATGCTGGGCCTGGACCGAGACCAAGTGATCAATGCCCTGTCCCTAGCCTGGGTCGACGGGCAATCGCTGCGCACCTATCGCCATGCCCCCAACACCGGCTCGCGCAAGAGCTGGGCCGCCGGGGACGCCACTAGCCGCGGGGTGCGCCTGGCCCTGATGGCGAAGGCGGGAGAGATGGGCTACCCGTCGGTGCTGTCAGCGCCCGTGTGGGGCTTTTACGACGTGCTGTTCAAGGGCAAGGCATTCAAGTTTCAGCGCGGCTATGGCTCCTACGTAATGGAACAGGTGCTGTTCAAAATCTCGTTCCCGGCCGAGTTCCACTCGCAGACCGCTGTAGAAGCGGCGGTGACCCTGCAGGGCCTGCTAAAGGCCCAGGGCAAGAGCGCCGATGACATTCAAACAGTGGTCATCCGCACCCATGAGGCCGCGATCCGGATCATCGACAAACAGGGTCCGCTCAATAACCCCGCCGACCGCGATCACTGCATTCAGTATATGGTCGCTGTGCCACTCATCTTCGGGCGGCTGACGGCATCAGACTATGAGGACAAGATCGCCGCCGATCCGCGCATCGATGATCTGCGAGCACGGATTTCCTGCGTCGAGGACGTGACTTTCACCGCAGACTATCACGACCCTGACAAGCGCTCGATTGCCAACGCCCTGACAGTCACCCTCCGCGATGGCACCGTCCTGCCCGAGATCGTGGTGGAATACCCCATTGGCCACAAGCGCCGCCGCGCCGACGGTATTCCGCTGCTGATCGCCAAGTTCAAGACTAACCTGGCGCGGCGCTTCGGTGAGACGCAGCAGCAGGCAATCCTCGACGCATCTCTCGAACAGACCAAACTGGAAGCCATGCGCGTCGACGCCTATGTCGACCTCTATGTCGCCAAGGAAGCGCCATGACCTACCTTACCGCCGCCGATCAGCCCTCAATCTCTGCAGGGCAGCGCTTCCGCGACCTGCTAAAGCGGCCCGGCATTCTGGGCCTCCCTGGCGCGCATAACGGCCTAGCGGCCGCTCAGGCCAAACACGCGGGCTTCGACGCCATCTACCTGTCGGGTGCCGCGATGACGGCATCAATGGGCCTACCAGACCTTGGTATCATTACCGTGGACGAGGTAACCTTCTTCATTCGCCAAGCGGCGCGATCCAGTGGGCTTCCGCTGCTCGTCGATGGCGATACAGGCTACGGCGAGGCCTTGAACGTCATGCATATGGTTCGCGCGTTCGAAGATGCCGGCGCCGGCGCGGTGCATATCGAGGATCAACTGCTGCCCAAGAAATGCGGCCACCTCAACGATAAGAAGCTGGCCGATCCGCAGGACATGGCCGCCAAGATCGCCGCCGCCCGCAAGGCGCGCCGAGACCTCGTCATCATTGCCCGTACCGACGCCGCCGCCAGCGAAGGCATCGATGGGGCGGTGGCCCGTGCCAAGCTCTATCTGCAGGCCGGCGCCGACGCGATTTTCCCGGAAGCCCTGACCACAGAAGCCATGTTCCGGGAGTTCGCTAGCCGGGTCGATGCGCCATTGCTGGCCAACATGACCGAATTTGGCCGTACGCCATTCTTCACCGCCAGCGAGTTCGAGGCCATGGGCTTCAAGATGGTGATCTGGCCCGTCACCTCGCTGCGCGTCTCGGCCAAGGCTGTAGGCGAGCTCTATGCCGCGATCAAACGAGACGACGGTGCGCAAAGCATGGTCGACCGCATGCAGACCCGCGCCGAACTCTACGAGACTATCGGGTACAGCGACTACGAGGCCCTCGACCAATCGATCATCACGACGATCTTGCCAACGCTATAAAGCGCTTGCGCGCGCTCTCGGTGATCAATCCTGGCCACGGTCGGGGCGACCCGCCCTGACCGCCTAGTGTTTCACCGCAAGGTGTGTGCGCTTGAGGCGCTTTGCAATCGACCAGCGGTGCACTTCCGAAGGGCCGTCGTATATTCGGAACGCGCGGAGATCGCGGAAGATCTGTTGCACCTGCGTGTCTCCGGTGACGCCCATGCCGCCGAGCACCTGGACCGCGCGATCCGCAATCCGGAAATAGGCTTCCGAGCAGATGACCTTGGCCATCGAGGTTTCATGCATGCCGCCCTCGCCCTGGTCGAGCACCCAGGCGGCCTGGTCTGTGGCCAATCGAGACACATGGAGGTCCATCACATTGTCAGCGAGCGGGAAGCCGACGCCCTCATGGTCGACGATCAGCTTTCCGAACGCCGTGCGGTGGCAAGCATAGTCCAAGGCGATGTCATGGGCGCGCCGCGCCGCGCCCCACCACCGCATGCAATGCGTCAGGCGGGCGGGGGCCAGGCGCACTTGAGCATAGTCGAAGCCCTTGCCGACCTCGCCCAGAATCTGGTCGGCGGGCACACGCACATCGTTCAGCACCATCACCGAGTGACCGCCCGGCATGGTTCGGTCGATCGTATCCAGCACCCGCTCCACCGTAATGCCCTGATGGGGTAACTCGACCAGGAACATGGTCGCGGCCTCGCCAGTTCGCGCCATGATGATGCCCACGCCCGCGCCCAGCGCCCCGGTGATCAGCCATTTACGGCCGTTGATGACCCAATGGTTTCCATCCAGCACGGCCGTCGTCTGCAACATGCTGGGATCTGAGCCGGAACCCCCTTCCGGTTCGGTCATGAAGAAGGCCGAGCGGGCCTCGCCGGTGACCATGCGCGCTAGGAACCGTTGCTTCTGCTCGTGCGACGCGACCTTCGCCAACATGTGCATATTGCCCTCGTCGGGCGCAGCGATATTCAGGGCCAAGCCGCCCAGTAGAGAATAGCCGGCGGCACGGAAGACGGTGGCCTGCTCCCGGTGGGTCAGGCCATAGCCGCCCCATTCTTCCGGCAGGTGCGGCGCCAACAGGCCCGCCGCCTTGGCCTTGGCTTGCAGCTCGACGCGCAAGGCGTCTGTGGGGCCGTGCTGCTCGATGCGTGGATCGTTCTCATAGGGAATGACGACATCACGGATGAACGCGGTCGTGCGGGCTTCAAGCGCGATCTCGCGCTCGGTTCGGGTGAACTCGGTCATCTTGTCCCCTCTCTTCGTCTCAAACGCCGGCCGACTTGGCAAAGGCCCAGGCGGCTCGCCCCGCGGCACCCGCTCGGGCACCATAGTCAGAGGCCTGGCTGCTCGCCGCCGTACCGTCGCGCACCCGTCCGGCAATACCCTGGAAAATCGCGGCCAGGCGGAACAGATTATAGGCGAAATACCAGTCGAGATTGGGCAGATCGGCACGCCCGGTCAGGCGGCAATATTCACGCGCCATCTCTTCGATGGACGGTATCCCCAGCGCCGCCGCATCGAGATGGCCAAAGGCGGCGCGCCCGGCACCGGCACCTTCCGGCGCAACCCAGTTCGTCAGGAAGTAGGTTATGTCGGCCAGCGGGCTACCGAGCGTCGATAACTCCCAATCCAGCACCGCCAGAACGCGGGGCTGATCGGCATGCAGGACCATGTTGTCGAGGCGGAAGTCACCGTGAACGATTGAGGTCTGGTCATCTTGCGGCAGGGTACGCGGAAGCCATGCGATCAGGGCGTCCATCTCCGGGATCGAGACGGTTTTCGATGCCTCGTACTGGCGGGTCCAGCGATCAACCTGGCGGGCGAAATAGTTTCCGGGTCGGCCATAGTCGCCAAGGCCGATGGCGGCATAGTCGAGGCTATGCAACTGCGCCAAGGTTGCCACTTGCGCCATATAGATCGCGCGCCGCTGATCAGGCGTGTGGTTCGGCAGAGCACCATCCCACAAGATACGGCCATCGACCTTGGCCATGATGTAGAACATCGACCCAATGACGGTGTCGTCCGTGCAGAGTGCATAGGGCCGGGCAACGGGGAACTCCTCCGCGTGCAGGGCGCTGATCACTTTAAACTCGCGGTCGACCGCGTGGGCGGAAGGTAAAAGCACGCCGGGTGGCTTGCGGCGCAGCACATAGACCGCGCCAGGGGTGGTCAGCTGATAGGTTGGGTTGGATTGCCCGCCCTTGAACTGAGCCATCGTCATCGGGCCGTCGAAGCCCTCGACATTCTGCCGCATCCAGGCCGACAGTCTGGCCTCGTCCAGAGTGAAACGGGCCTCGACGGGCTTTACGCCAGCAAAAACGTCGATCTCCGGCAGGGTCATCCGGTCTGGCCGTCGTCGATCGTGAAGACCGATCCCGTGACCGCGCGCGAGGCATCCGAAGACAGGAACACGACCATCTCGTCGAGATCCTCCTCGCGCATCAGGCGTTTCCTGGGAAACCGGGAAATCTGACGTTTGCCGGGCTCACTCTCAAACCAATCGCTGTTGATCTCGGTCTCAATAAAGCCTGGGCAGAGGACATTAACGTTGATGCCCCGCGTTAGCCATTCGCGCGCAAGGGCCCGCCCCATCATCAGCACCCCGGCCTTGGAGGCGCAGTAGGGCACCAGGCCTGGCAAAGGTTGGGTGGCGGCGATCGAGGCGACAAGCAGCACACGCCCCCTGCCCGTCTCCGCACAGCCGCCCGCCAGCATCCGCTTGCCTGCCGCCCGCGCCGTGAGAAACGCGCCGCGCAGGTTCACCGACATAACCCGGTCAAACGCTTCTATCGAAAGATCGACGGCCGCGCCGCCCTCGGAAATTCCGGCGTTCGCGATCACGCTATCAGTGGGTCCCAAGGCAGACTGCGCCGCGTCGAAGCCGGCCTCGACGGAGGCTTCGGAGGTGACGTCCATCGCAATGGCGACAGCCTGACCGCCGGCTTCAACAATTTCCTGTGTCAGGGCTGTCAGACGATCGGTACGCCGAGCGGCGAGAGCGACCTTCGCACCCGCCTGCGCGCAGATGCGGGCGAAACGCCGGCCAAGCCCGGATGAAGCGCCGGTGACCAGGATCGTTCTGCCAGCAAGTGCGAGAGAATTAGACAATGGCCAGCCCTTCGATGTCGGTCAGGACCGACGGTTCCAGAATACGTCCCAGCAAAGCACGCCCACGCAGCAGAGCTTCAAACCTGCTCTGTTTATAGCAGAGTTTATTTGCACCAGGACGCAAGTTCACAAGTCTAGAAACCACTTGGCCGATCACAACAGATGGCTGTCAGGCCGCGAGGACAAATTGGCCCTTGTCTGAAACGTTGCAGACAGTGCCTATAGACCGCTGAAAACAATAACCCGGGAAACGTCATGAAAGACTGGAAGCGCGTCCTGCTGGGCGGTGGTGCTTTGGCGGTGGTGTTGGCGGGAGTGGTCTTGGCGGAAGGGAACGGCTTGGGTCCGCATGAAACCTCCCCGCCCAATCGTTGGGGTTACGGGTATCCGCACAATCTTGACGCCGAGATCTCCGCGCCCCTGGTGCACCGGATCCGCTACAAGGACGACCACGCTTGGCTGATGGAAGTGTCCAACCCGCCGGGCTTTGTGATGGAACAGCACGGTCACCCCTATCCGTCGGTGTTCGCCCGCGATTCCGCCGGACCTCCTGCCGGCGGCAACCTGTCGGCCGGTGCGCGCTACCTCGATCCAGATAGCCCCAAGAACGGCCAGAACTGGCGCGATGGGCCGGGGCCTGGCGGGGCACAGTATCCGCAATGCACCTCGGCCGACCCGCAGGCGCCGCACAACCCCTCAAACCAGGGCGAATGGCCGCTGCACTTCTTCCGGATCGAGTTCCTGCGGGTGGATCAGGACGACACCAACGCCATGCGGCACCGGTATGGCAAGGTCGCGGCCGTCAAGAAACTCTATGAGACCGATGAGATGCGGTTCGTGGAGGTCACTGTGCCCGTCGGCCAGACCCTACCGGCACACACAGAGGCCTACCCCTCAGTTCTCGCCTTCGACAGCGTCGACTCTTTTAACGCCCTCGCCACCCTATCGGGCCCTAGCGCAGGCAAGTCCGATCCGCCGCTGGGTCAGATCGCGCCGCGCTGCTTGACCACCCCTGCGGGGACGACACCGGCCATCGTCAACCGCGGTGAGCTGCCGATCCATTTCTACAGGTTCGACTTCAAGCGCGTCGGCAAGAACGGCGAAGGCGAAGCCATCAAGGACAATTGGCGCAAGTGGTACCCCTACATGCTGGAAATGAAGGGCGTGAAGCCGCAATAGGCGGCCCACACGCCCTACCTGCCCAAGCGGTTAGCAAGCTCAGGCGGGGCCCGGTGCCACGAACAACGCGCGATCAAGCGAACATGGAGGCCAAGCGCAACGGCCCGTGACGAGCTAACGGCTGCGCCGCAGACCTACGAACGCAGCCAGGCCGTCACGGAACAAATTAAGAACCTGAGGTCGGATGCAGCATGTCGCTCCGAAACGGTCGATCCAAAGCGGTTTTTGTAGTTTAGTCGGCATAATAACGATCCTGGAGCGAGGCCAATGGTCGATAAAATCAGACGCAATTTCCTAACCGTCGCCGCTGCGTCGGCCGCTGCCGCCACGGCGCAGGCGGCGTTTTCTCAGACGACGACGTCATCCGCACCGCATCAGTTCTATGAAAAGAACGGGGTCCGCATCCGTTATCAGGAGGTCGGCAACGGCTTCCCGCTGCTCGCCATCCCAGGTGGCGGGCTGAACTCGCGGGTCGATGCCTGGCCCGCCTTCCCGATCAACGCGTTTGAGGCGTTCAAAAACGACTTCCGCGTCATCACCATGGACCAGCGCAACGCTAATGGCGGCGAATCCACGGGACCGGTGCCGGTCGACAACCCCTGGGACGCCTTTGCAGACGACCAATTGGGCCTGATGAACCACCTAGGGATCAACAAATTCCTGTTTATCGGCAACTGCATCGGCGGACCGTTCGGACTCAAGCTGATGCAGCGCGCGCCGGACCGCGTGGTCGCCGCCGTGCTATCGCAGCCTGTCGGCCACCGGCCAGAGAATCCCAACGTCATGTATGATTCCGGCCGCGACGTCTGGGCGCCCGAGTTCCGCAAGCGGCGGCCCGAGGTATCGATGGCCACAATCGAGCAGTATCTGACCAACCTCTATCGCGCCCAACCCGACTTCGCCTACAGCGTCTCGCGCCAGTTCGTGGCCTCGTGCCAAACGCCGATGCTAGTCATGCCCGACGACGCACCGGCGCACGCCTATCAGGTCGCAGTCGACATCGCCTCCCTGGCACCTAAGGCTGAGGTGACGGTTTTTCCCTGGGTCAAGCCGCCCGAGCTGAAGGCCCGCACGACCGAGCTCGCACGCAGATTCCTCCAGGCGCATCAGCCGCCGATGGCGAAGACCTAGCCTCGGCGATCTTGCCGGCTGCCTTCCAAGGATGGCCGTTGGATCGTAGCGCGGCGCTCAGGCAGA
>CANKEA010000055.1 GCA_947480815.1 Caulobacterales bacterium
CAGCGGCTGAAGGGAAGACAGCTTCTTTTCGAACAACAGAATCTGCGCGTCCTCAAGGACGGCTTCCATCTTGTCGGGGTTGGTGATGAAGTAGGGCGACAGGTAGCCGCGGTCGAACTGCATACCTTCCACGACGACCAGTTCGGTCTCGGCGGTCTTGGCTTCTTCGACGGTGATCACGCCTTCGTTGCCGACCTTGGCCATGGCTTCGGCAATCATCTTGCCAACTTCAATGTCGCCGTTAGCAGAGATGGTGCCAACCTGGGCGATCTCGTCGTTGGTGGTGACCTTCTTGGAGGATGCCTTGATGCTGGCGACGACGGCGGTGACCGCCTTGTCGATGCCGCGCTTGAGATCTTGCGGATTACGGCCCGACGACACGGCCTTGAGGCCTTCCTGGACGATGGACTGTGCCAGAACGGTGGCGGTGGTGGTGCCATCGCCGGCCTTGTCATTGGTCTTGGAGGCGACTTCGCGGATCAGCTGGGCGCCCAGATTTTGGAACCGGTCGGACAGTTCGATTTCCTTGGCGACCGTCACGCCATCCTTGGTCGAACGCGGGGCACCGAATGACTTTTCGATCACGACGTTGCGGCCCTTGGGGCCGAGGGTCACCTTCACCGCATTGGCGAGGATGTTGACGCCCTGAAGCATGCGATCGCGTGCATCTGAGCCGAAATATACGTCTTTAGCGGCCATGGGGTTGGCTCTCTTTCAAAAATGGAGGTTGGGAGGAAAGAATCGAGCGGGCGTGTGCGCCTACTTCTCGATAACGCCTAGGACGTCGCTTTCCTTCATGATCAGCAGGTCTTGGCCATCGACTTTCACTTCCGTGCCCGACCATTTGCCGAACAGGATACGGTCGCCGGCCTTGACGTCGAGCGGCTGGATCTTGCCGTTGTCATCACGGGCACCCGGGCCGGTGCTGATGACTTCGCCTTCTTGCGGCTTTTCCTTGGCGGTATCGGGAATGATGATCCCGCCCTTGGTTTTGGTTTCTTCCTCGACGCGCTTTACCAGCACGCGATCGCCAAGCGGGCGAAACTTCATTTGTCGTCTCCGTGGATGGTTTGTCTGGACGGTGGCCCTGGTCTCGCCCACTGATTAGCAGTCGCAAGCCCAGAGTGCCAACGCAGCGGTGAAGTAGGGAGGCGAACCCCCGGAGTCAACGGCGGGGCCATAAAAAGGCCTCAGCAAATCGACTATCGTATCGTCTCACCGCCGCTCATAATGAAACCATGCTGCTTCGCTCGCTATTCCGTCCTGCCGCGCAAATTCGAAAAGGCGCGCGCTGATGGATACTCATTTCGCCGCCTGGCTGGCCTTGATCGCCTGTATTGTCGGCGGGGTGCGCGGTGGGCTGATGCTGGCTGAGGCGGACCATCCGGTGTTTCAGCCATGGTCCGCAGACGTGGCACCGCTCCGCACCCTGGGCGTTGCGCTACTTGTGACCCATGCAGCGACGGCCGCTGTGCTAGGCTACAATGCCAGTATCGGCCAGGGCATGGGACTGGCCTTGGGCCTGGGCTGGATGGCCACAGCTGGGGTGCATTTCTGGGGCGCGCGCAAGCTGGGCGAACGGCCACGCGGCGCGATAGTTGAACTCTTGACCGGCATTGTCCTGGCCTTGCCAGCCTGGGCAGCTTTGGCGCGGCTGTCCCACGGCTCTGTAATTTAGGTAACAATCGATGCCAATGCTTCTGGAGACACGCCCGCGTTAGGACGCTCGCTAGCGACGGGCTCGGAAGAAGTCCCGCAGCATCTCTGCGCTTTCCTCAGCCAGCACCCCTCCTATTACCTGTGGCCGCCAATGGCAGGTCGACTGTTCGAAAAGCCTGCCGCCGTGCATAATCCCGCCGCCCTTAGGGTCGGACGCTCCGAACACCAGTCGGCCAATCCGCGCCATGCTAATCGCCCCCGCGCACATGGCGCACGGCTCGAGTGTCACCACCAGCGTCAGGCCGGTCAGACGGTAGTTACTGAGCTTCAAGGCCGCCTGGCGCATGGCCAGGATTTCGGCGTGGGCGGTTGGATCGTGCGCGCCGATCGGGCCATTACCAGCGCTTGCGATCATCTCGCCGGTCACTGGATCGGCGATCACCGCGCCAATGGGGGCCTCGCCGCGCGATGCGGCGATACGGGCTTGCGCGAGCGCCAGATGCATCAGGTCTTCGTCGGTCGAGAGCGGCGGCAGTTGTCTGTTCCCGCTAATTGGTGTTTGGGTCGGATTCGAGCGTCGGGAGACGCCCCCTTCCTTCTAACGGAGCATGCCCATGGCTGCCTATGACCCTTCGGCGAAAGATGCGCCGCAAATGATTGGCCAGGACGGCCTGGGTGCCGGAGAGGGCGAGCGGGTCGCCAAGGCATTGGCCCGCGCCGGTGCCGCCTCGCGCCGCGAGGTTGAACGCCTGATTGAACAGGGCCGCGTGGCCCTCAATGGCCAAGTCCTGACGCACCCAGCGGTTAAGGTTGGTCCTGCCGATATCCTGACCCTGGACGGTGAGGTTGTCGCTGCCGCCGAGCCAACGCGCCTTTTCCGCTATCACAAGCCCGCCGGCCTGCTGACCTCGCACACCGATCCCAAGGGTAGGCCCACCGTATTCGACGCCCTACCCCAGGGCTTGCCGCGGCTGATTTCTATCGGCCGACTCGACCTGTCCTCGGAAGGTCTGCTGCTGCTGACCAATGACGGGAGTCTGGCCCGTGGACTGGAACTGCCCAGTGCCGGCCTGGTGCGCCGCTACCGCGCCCGAGCGTTTGGCCGCATCACCCAGGAACGGCTCGATAAGTTGAAAGATGGCATCACCGTCGAGGGCGTGCACTACGGCGCTATCGAGGCGAAACTCGACAAGGCCAAGGACAGTATCGGCGGTGCCAACCTCTGGATCACCGTCGCCCTGACCGAAGGCAAGAACCGCGAAGTGCGGCGGGTGTTCGAGGCGCTTGGGTTGAAGGTCAACCGCCTGATCCGCCTATCTTACGGGCCGTTCGCGCTCGGCACCTTAGCACCCGGCCACGTCGAGGAGGTGGGCCCGCGCGTGATCCGTGAGCAGTTGGCCGAATTCATCGCCGCAGAAGACATGCCCACCGGCGACCGCGCCGCATGGAAACTGCCCGCCGCCCAACTGACCAAGGTGACCGAGGATGGCACCCCGGTCGCTAAGCCGCTGCAACGCCGTGGCATGCCGTCGATCAGCGGCACGGCGCTAAAGGATCGACCAGAGAAGATCGAGCGCAAACCCGGCTGGGCGCGGCCTAAGCCCAAGCTGCGCGTGCATGCCCCACCCAAGGCCCGGCCCGCCAAGCCGGCGGAGAAAAAATTCTATCCCGCGCCCAAGGCGGCCAATACGGTCGAGCCCCGCGCGGCTGTGCGCGGCGAGCGGCCGGCAAAGCTGCGGGTCGAGCCTGCGGCGACCGAGGGCGGCAAGCCCAAGCGGTTCAAGCCGGAGGGTTCAAAGCACTGGGTCAAGGGCTCGGGCGAGAGTGTTAAACGCAAGGCCACCCCGGCAAAGCCGTCGTCTGGCGGCGGCGGCCCGAAAATCTACAAGCCCAAGGGAAAGCGATAGATGCGGGTGATCGCCGGGCGCATGCGCGGCCGCGCGCTTGTGGCGCCGCCAGGTCGGTCGACCCGTCCGACCGCCGACCGCGTGCGCCAAGCGCTGTTCGATGTGCTGAGCCACGCCCCTTTCGCGCCAGAGCTGAATGGCGCGCGGATTATGGATCTGTTCGCGGGTTCAGGTGCGCTCGGCCTGGAAGCCCTATCGCGCGGCGGTGCCTTCTGTCTGTTTGTGGATACCGACGAGGCGGCGCGCGGCGCGATCCGCACCAATCTCGATGCGCTCAGCCTGCTCGGCGCGGGCCGGGTGCATCGCCGCGATGCCACCGACCTGGGCCAGCGCCCAGCCAGCGATGGCGCCCCCTTTGATATCGCTTTTCTTGACCCTCCCTATGGCAAGGGTCTGGGGGAAACGGCCCTGACTGTTCTGCTCGCTGGCGGCTGGCTGGCACCGGGTGCCCTGACGGTTCTGGAACGCGGCGCGGCCGATCCCAGGGTCGAGGTCGCGGGGTTCGAACCGCTTGATGAGCGCATTTGGGGCCCGGCGGCGGTGAGTTTTCTCCGCGTTCGCTAGGTTCGCGTCCGCACAATCCGGCCAGCCAAAACCCGCAGCCCGTCTTCGCGCCCGCCGAAATAGCGCGCGTTGATCTCGGCCGGGCCAATGTCTTCGATCTGGGTAAAATCAAGGGCGATCAGTTCCGCGGCCAGTGGTGCCGGTTCGAAGTGCGTCAGCCAAGGCTCGCCGATTGCGGCAACACCGGCGGCGCGGACATCGTAGGCGGTGCGTATGGGTCCGCTCAGGCTGCCGGGTGGGGGCCCGTAGTCGAACACAAGCTCAACGCCGCCGCTTAGCAAGGTCAGGGCGCGCAGCGTCGACATGACCGTCTCGCGGCGAAGGTAAGGCGTCACACCCAGCCAGGCGACAAACAGGGGCTGCGCCGGCTCGACCCCAGCGGTGACCAGAGCGTCCACAAGCGGCTGCTGTTCCAAATCGATCGGGGCGAAGGTCAGGCCCTCCGGCATCCCTACAGAGTGCCAGGATCGGCGCTTCCAGGCCTGGGTTTCCGGATGATCGGCCTCAAACACCTTCAAACCCTGATGCGGATTACGCCCGGCGAAGGTGTCTAGCCCGGCCCCCAGAACCAGGTGCTGGCGCACCCCGCGGGCGTAGGCATCGGCCAGGGCATCTTCCGCCAGCCGTGATCGGGCGGCGATAAAGGCGCGCATGGAGCGGCGACCCAGTAACGCGGCCTTTGGCTTCCAGTCTTCGCCCAGCATCTTGGCCGCCAGCGGGTCTTCGAACACCAAAGGTCGGTCGGTTAACTGGTGCTGCGCGCGATGCGCCGCCGCCGCGATGGCCGTGCGACTCGGCTGTCCATGCCGCATCAACGCCTGCCGAACAGCCGCTCGATATCGGCGAGTTTCAGCTCAACATAGGTGGGGCGACCATGGTTGCACTGGCCCGAATGCGGCGTGGCTTCCATCTGGCGCAACAACGCATTCATCTCTGCGGCGGTCAGGCGGCGTCCGGCACGCACACTGCCGTGGCAGGCCATGGTGGAGCAAACTTCCTGCAGCCGCTCCGCCAGGGCGAGGGCCGCACCGTTTTCGGCCAGATCATCGGCGATGTCGCGGACCAGGCAGGCGATGTCTGTGTCGCCAAGTAGCGCCGGTGCCTCGCGCACCAGGACTGCGCCAGGGCCAAAGGCTTCCAGAACCAGGCCCAACTTCGCCAGTTCATCAGCGCGGCCGGCGACGCGGTCTGCATCGGTGGGATCGAGCTCGACGACCTGCGGCAAAAGCAGGGTCTGCCGCGTGACGCCGCCGGTTTCGAGCTGCGCCTTCATCTGCTCATATACCAGCCGCTCATGCGCCGCGTGCTGGTCTACGATGACGACCCCACTGCGGGTCTGGGCGACGATATAGGTCTCGTGCACCTGTGCCCGTGCAGCGCCGAGCGGAAAGGCTTCCAGGTCAAGGGTGGGTGACGGTTCAGCGAACGTCGACGGCGATGCCTCATGGCGCGCGCTAGTTTCCGACAGGCCCGGCAGGACTTGAGAAAATACAGGCGCAACGGCACCGCCATAGCCTGTCCAGCCGCTCCAGCCGGGCGCGTTGCGAGAGGCGTAGCTCTGCGGCGGCGGTGGTGCGCTGCCGCCGGGACGGAACCTGTCCAGCGCGTCGATAGAGGCCGTGGTCGAGGCGCGATGGCCCGCGCCAGCCAGGGCGTGGCGCAGGCCGCCAACGATTAGGCCTCGCACCAGCGCCGGATCCCGGAACCGCACTTCGGCCTTAGCCGGATGCACATTGACGTCGACCTGTGTCGGGTCGAGTTCCAAATAAAGCGCCGCCGCCGGATGACGGTCCCGTGCCAGGAAATCGGCATAAGCGCCCCGCAGGGCACCCTGAAGCAGCCGGTCTCGCACCGGCCGACCATTCACGAACAGATGCTGATGGGCCCCATTGCCGCGGTTGTAGGTTGGCAGGCCGGCGTAGCCCAACAGTCGCACACCCTCTCGCTCCTGGTTCAACTCAATGGCGTTATCGTGGAAGTCGCGCCCCAGTACAGCGGCGAGCCGCGCCAGACGGCCTGCTGGACCGATGGACTCTCCAGGCAGGCGCAGCACGCGGCGACCGTCGATGTCGAGCGAGAAGCCGACCTCCGGATGGGCCATGGCCTGTCGGCGCACCTCGTCGGCGATGGCCAGGCTTTCAGCGCGCTCGGTCTTCATAAATTTGAGTCGCGCCGGTGTTGCATAGAACAGGTCGCGCACCTCCACCCGCGCTCCATGCGGACCGGGGAATGCGGAGGGCTGGGGCTGGGAAACTGCTCCGCCGTCGACCTTGATGGCCCAGGCGTCGCCGGCGTCCTCGGCCCGTGAGGCGATGGTCAGGCGGGACACACTGCCGATCGAGGGTAGGGCTTCGCCGCGAAAGCCCATGGTGGCGATTCGCAACAGGTCGACCGACCCGTCGTCCTGCACCGCCAGTTTCGAGGTGGCATGACGCTCGACCGCCAGAGACAGTTCAGAGCGGGCAAGTCCCTTGCCGTTATCCGCGATGAGGATGCGCATGAGCCCCCCACCGTCGACTTCGATCTCGATTAGGCTTGCGTCAGCGTCGATTGCGTTCTCGACAAGTTCCTTCACGGCGCTGGCCGGCCGTTCGACCACTTCGCCTGCGGCGATGCGATTGACGACCTCTGGAGGCAAGCGGCGTATGGTCATGAGCCAACTAGATTACCCGATTCCACAGCCAATGGCTTGCTTCAGCCTCGGTATTGTCCCGAGGGTCCAGGACTCAGCGTCTCGCAACCAGGCTCGTTGGGATCAGCCCGACAATACTGGCTGCTAGAGCCCCGGCAGCTTGAGTTTCGATTGACGCGTGCGGTTGATCACCACCGGCTGGTTGCCAGTCAGGCCCTTCAGCACCGCGGCCTCGGCGGCCGGGTCAATCGGTGCAGGGGTATTGGCCCCCGTGTTGGCGGCCGTCGCTTGGCCAGCCGCATCGGGCTGATCCTTGCGCCAGAACATGACCTTGTCGGCAAAGCTGGCGTCCTTATGGGCAATGGCACCGTTCTCGTCGTCGACCACGAAGCGGATCAGCGGGTCGGTATTTGCCCCACCCGCGCGGGCAACGAGCAGGTTCTCGCCCGGTGAGCGGTCGGCGGCCTGGACCTGGCCAACCAGCACGGCGCGCGCCGCGCTTTCGGGCTGTAGTTCTTGCGGGCGCGGCTCACCGGGGGCCGGAGGACGCAGCGAATAGTCGGGCGGAACCACCAGCGGGGCCTTGGTCACGATGCGGAATTCGTCCGGAACCACCTTGTTCAAGCCCAGCGACTTGTTGAGGCTCTGGCAGCCGGTAAGGCCCACAACCGCTACAGCGGCCAGGATGATCGCGGGCTTAACACTCATGACTCGTC
>CANKEA010000056.1 GCA_947480815.1 Caulobacterales bacterium
CAAGAAGGCTGCCAGGGTATCGTCACTGGGCTGATCGCTGGTGGCCACCACCAGGTCGGCGATCCGCACCGAGGCGGCGATACGTTCGATCTGAAGCTGGATCATGGCTGCGCCGGCCAAGGGCATCATCACCTTGCCGGGTAGACGGGTGGAGCTCATCCGAGCCTGAAGGATCGCCAGGATCATTCGCGTAACGCCCTAAGCGGGAGCCTGGGCTCCCGGGACCATCATGCGCGCCAGAACCTCGCTCGCCAAGCGGTCGGTTTCGGCCACGGGCGCGTAGGACCAGCTGTGGAAGGCTCCACCGAATGGCCGTGCCGCGCCTTGCTGTTCTAGGCTTTCATGGAAAAGGCGGAATTTCAGGCTCGATCCTTCCATCTTGAGGATGAAAACCGGTTTGCCCGTCGCGGCGGCTTCGGTGGCCATGTTGATGCTGTCTTCGGTCACCAGCACATAGTCGGCGGCGGCCAGGAAGGCGAAATAGGGGTTCTCGCCCTCGCCATTCCAGATCATGCCCGGCAGGTGGCGCAGGCGGGCGGTCATGAGCGCCCGGGCCTGGTCGGGCGTGCGGCGTGAGAAGGTCATCATCAGCGATCCACCGTCCTGCTGGAGTGGCAGTTGGATCTCATACGCCAAGGTGGCGGCGCGTTCGGGGCTGATGTCGAAGACCTTGGAGCGTCCGCCGATCAGGGCGGCGACGCGGGGGTGGGGCAGGTCGTCGAGTTGGGCAGCGAAGCGACTGTACTCGGCTTTTAGCCGCGCTGGCGTCACACGATGGGGGCTGCCCGTGATCGAGACAATGTTGTCGCCATGCAGCCGGTCATGCCTGGGTGGGGCGACCAGGTCGAACATCTGTGGCGGCACGCGCGGATCTTGCAATTGCACCACGAAGGTCTTGCCCTTCGACCAGTAACGCAGGCGGATGGATAGGGGCAGGGTGGCCCGGCCGGCGGCGATCCAGATGTCGGGCCAGTGCCCTTCGATAGCGCTGCCTGGGTCCAACAGGTGCCGTGGCCAGGGATTGGCCCACCAGGGCAGCCTGCCCGCGCGGCCCTTCCAGCGGACGCGCTTGACCACGATCGTCGCCGGGTGCTGGCGCGCCACGGCTTCGGCCAGCCCGAGAACCTGATTTTCGATCCCGCTGCGGCCATCCGACACGGCCCATATGACCAGCGGCTGTTTCGATGCCTGGGATGCAGCCTTGGACTTTGTTGAGGCCGCTGAGGCCATGGTTCAAGTCCGCTCGATTAAAGCCATTCGACCTTGGTGATCTCGTAGGCCTTGATGCCGCCGGGGGTCGTGACCTCCACCACATCGCCAACCGCCTTGCCGATCATCGCGCGCGAAAGCGGTGACGACAGCGAGATACGGCCCGAGCGAACGTCGGCTTCGTGTTCGCCGACGATCTGATAGCGGGCATCCTCCTCGGTATCCTCATCGACGAGGCTGACCGTGGCACCGAACTTCACACTGGCGCCGGACAGACGCGAGACGTCGATCACCTGGGCGCGGCTGATCTTGTCCTCGATCTCGGCAATACGGCCTTCAATCCAGCCCTGGCGTTCCTTGGCGGCATGATACTCGGCGTTCTCTGACAGATCGCCATGCGCGCGCGCTTCCGAAATCGCCGCAATCACCGCTGGCCGTTCGGTCGTCTTCAAACGCTTCAATTCTTCGTCGAGGGCGCTATAGCCCTCGGCGGTCATTGGCACTTTTTCCATTGCGGATTTAGCTCGTTCGCCCTGAGGTGGGAGGATAGACCGCGGGCGCGGTCTCCCCCAGTGAAGGCCGAGGGTGAAAGAAGATAGGAGCCCAGGGTTTCAAACGCAAGCGGCGGGCGTTTTGGCCTTAAGGCGAAGCCGCTCCACCGCCCCCAGGCGCGCGCATCTACCCCTAGGCGTAGGTTTGCAGGGCCCGCACTTCCAGCCCCGAGACGGGACCGACGGTAATGGCCTGTGCCGCTGCCTGTGCCCCGGCGGCTGTGGTGTAGTAGGGGATCTTCATCATCAGGGCGGTGCGGCGGATCTCATAGGAGTCTGCGACGGACTGTTTGCCTTCGGTTGTGTTGAGCACCAGCTGCACATCGCCGTTCTTGATCGCGTCGACGATGTGGGGCCGGCCTTCCAGCACCTTTTTGACGGGCTCGGTCTCCAGGCCCTGTTCGGCCAGGTAGGCGCAGGTGCCAGCGGTGGCCAGGATGCGGAAGCCCTTGGCCTTCAAGAGGCGCACGGCCTCGACGATGAACGGCTTGTCGGCCTCACGTACGGAAACGAAGGCGCAGCCCGATTGCGGCAGCTCCACCCCTGCGCCGAGCTGGCTCTTGACGAAGGCGCGGGCGAAGGCCGGCGCCATGGTCTCGCCCGGGCGCATCCAGTCTAGCCCCATGACCTCGCCGGTCGAGCGCATTTCCGGGCCCAGCAGGGTATCGACACCGGCAAAGCGCGCGAACGGGAACACGGCTTCCTTGACGGCGACATGGTCGAACGGCTTTTCGACCAGACCAAAGCTGGCGAGGGTGGCACCGGCCATCACCTTGGCGGCGATCCCGGCCAGGGGCTGGCCGATGGTCTTGGCCACGAAGGGCACGGTGCGGCTGGCGCGCGGATTGACCTCAAGCACATAGATACGTGGCTGGGCCGACAGCGGTTCTTCGATGGCGAACTGCACGTTCATCAGGCCGCGCACCTTCAACGCCAGGGCCATCTGGGTGGTCTGACGCTTGAGCTCCTCGATGGTTTCGGGCCGCAGCGAGAACGGCGGCAGGGAGCAGGCGCTATCGCCCGAGTGCACCCCGGCCTCTTCGATATGTTCCATCACCCCGGCAACGAAGACGTCGGTGCCGTCGCACAGGGCGTCGACGTCGACCTCCGTGGCGCGTGAGAGGTACTGGTCAATCAGCACTGGGGCATCGCCGCTGACCTGCACGGCGGTACGGATGTAGCGTTCGAGCTGTTCGTCGTCGCGGACGATCTCCATGCCGCGGCCGCCCAGCACATAGGACGGGCGGATCACGATCGGATAGCCCACCTGTTTGGCGGCGGCGAAAGCTTCTTGCGCGGTGCGGGCCAGGGCGTTTATGGGCTGGGCGATTTTCAGGCTGTGCAGCAGCTGTTGGAAGCGCTCACGGTCTTCAGCCAGGTCGATGCTGTCGACGCTGGTGCCCAGGATCGGCACCCCGGCCTGTTCCAGCGGGTGGGCCAGTTTCAGCGGCGTTTGGCCGCCGTACTGAACGATACAGCCCAGAAGGGTGCCGTTCTTCTGTTCGACATGGATCAGCTCCAGCACGTCTTCGGCCGTCAGGGGCTCGAAATACAGCCGGTCGGAGGTGTCGTAGTCGGTGCTGACCGTCTCGGGGTTGCAGTTGACCATGATCGACTCAATGCCGACCTGATCGAGGGCGAACGCGGCGTGGCAGCAGCAGTAGTCGAATTCAATGCCCTGGCCGATCCGGTTGGGACCGCCGCCTAGGATGATGGCCTTTTTGCGCGACGAGGGCTCGGACTCGCAACTGGGGGCCTGGCCCAGCGCCCCGGTCTCATAGGTCGAATACATGTAGGGCGTGGCGGAGCGGAACTCGCCGGCGCAGGTGTCGATGCGTTTGAACACCGGTCGCACATCCAGGGCATGACGGGCCACACGGACGGCTTCCTCGCTCGCGCCGGTCAGCTTGGCCAGGCGGGCGTCGGAGAAGCCCATGGCCTTGAGCTTACGCAGGCCCACCGCGTCGGTCGGTATGCCCGCGGCGCGCACATGGCCTTCCATGCGCACGATCTCGGCGATCTGGCGCAGGAACCACGGCTCGTAGGAACAGGCCCCGTTGATCTCTTCAACGCTTAGACCCTGCCGGAACGCCTGGGCGATCACCCGCAGGCGGTCGGGGCTGGGATAGGCCAGGGCGCGCAATACGGCGGCGCCGCCTGTATCGGGATCTTCGGCGCCTTCGATCTCGATTTCGTCCAAGCCGTTGAGGCCGGTTTCCAGCCCGCGCAGCGCCTTCTGTAGGCTCTCGGCGAAGGTGCGACCGATGGCCATGACCTCGCCCACGCTCTTCATCGAGGTGGTCAGGTAGGGTTCGGCGCCCGGATACTTTTCAAAGGCGAAGCGGGGAATCTTGGTGACGACATAGTCGATGCTGGGCTCGAAAGCGGCCGGGGTTGCACCGCCCGTGATGTCGTTGGCCAGTTCGTCCAGGGTATAGCCGACCGCCAGCCGCGCGGCGACCTTGGCGATGGGAAAGCCGGTGGCCTTTGATGCCAGGGCGGACGACCGCGACACCCGCGGGTTCATCTCGATCACCACCATGCGCCCGTCAGCCGGATTGACCGCGAACTGCACGTTGGAGCCGCCGGTTTCCACACCGATTTCACGCAGCACGGCGATGCTTGCCGCCCGCATGCGCTGGTATTCTTTGTCGGTCAGGGTCATGGCCGGGGCGACGGTGATGGAATCGCCGGTATGCACGCCCATCGGATCGATGTTCTCGATGGAGCAGACGATGATGCAGTTGTCCGCCTTGTCGCGGACCACTTCCATCTCGTATTCCTTCCAGCCCAGCACGCTCTCTTCGATCAGCACCTCGGTCGTCGGTGACAGGTCCAGGCCGCGCTCAACGATTTCTTTGAACTCTTCGAGATTGTAGGCGATGCCCCCGCCGGTTCCGGCCAGGGTGAAGCTGGGCCGTACAATCGCCGGCAGTCCGACAAATTCCAGCCCGCCCAGGGCCTCGTCCATGGTGTGGGCGGCGCGTGAGCGCGGCGATTCCAGGCCAAGCTTGTCCATAGCGTCGCGGAACTTGGAGCGGTCTTCGGCCTTGTCGATCACCGCTGCATTGGCACCGATCATCTCGACGCCGTATTTCGCCAGCACGCCAGATGCCTCCAGCGCCAGGGCGGTGTTGAGCGCGGTCTGGCCGCCCATGGTGGGCAGCAGGGCGTCGGGGCGCTCCTTCTCGATGATCTTGGCGACGATTTCCGGGGTGATCGGCTCGATATAGGTCGCGTCGGCCACGTCCGGGTCGGTCATGATCGTGGCCGGGTTGGAATTCACCAGCACGATCCGGTAGCCCTCGGCCCGCAGCGCCTTGCAGGCCTGCACGCCCGAGTAGTCAAACTCGCACGCCTGGCCGATCACGATCGGACCCGCGCCGATGATCAGGATCGATTTCAGATCGGTGCGTTTGGGCATGGACTCTCGCGCGCAAGGGCCAGGGCCGCGCTCGAAACGCGCCCTCGCCGAACAGAATGCAGGTTAAGTCGCCCGTTTAGAGAGGGACTCGGGTCGGCGCAACCCTCAAGCGGCCTGCTTGCACAGGTAAGCGGGGCCGCCTAGGTTCTGCACCGTTTATGAGGCGGTGCGTTTAGGGCTTATGGCTGGACATTACCTGGAATTCGAACGGCCGCTCGCTGAGCTGGAAGGCAAGGTCGAGGAGCTGTCTAAGCTCTCGGAAACCGCCACTGGCGGCTTCGAGACCGAAATCGACGCCCTGCGCGGCCGTATCGAGGCGATGCGGCGCAAGACCTACTCCAGCTTGGATGCGTGGCAGAAGACGCAGGTGGCGCGCCACCCCGAGCGGCCGCACCTCAACCAATATCTGAGCGGACTAATTGAGGAGTTCGTCGAGCTGCGCGGGGATCGAAAGTTCGCCGACGATCAGGCCATCGTCGGGGGCCTTGGCCGGTTCCGCGGCATTCCCGTAATGGTGATGGGCCACGAGAAAGGCCACGACACCACCACGCGCCTGAAGCACAATTTCGGCATGGCGCGGCCTGAGGGCTATCGCAAGGCGGTGCGGCTGATGGACATGGCGGAGAAGTTCAACCTGCCGGTGATCACCTTCATCGATACCGCTGGGGCCTATCCCGGCATTGGGGCCGAGGAGCGCGGCCAGGCTGAAGCCATCGCCCGGGCTACAGAACGGGGCATCACGCTGGGTACGCCGATGGTGGCCACCATCACCGGCGAGGGCGGGTCTGGCGGGGCCATCGCCATCGCTGCGGCCAATAGGGTGCTGATTCTGGAGCACTCTATCTATTCGGTGATTTCGCCCGAAGCGGCCTCCTCGATCCTTTGGCGCGACGGCGACCACGCCAAGGCCGCCGCCGATGGCATGGGCATCACCGCTCAGGATTTGATTGTGCTGAAGATTGTCGACCGCATCGTGACCGAGCCGGCCGGCGGGGCCCACTCCGACCCAGCGGCCACCATTGCCGCCGTCGGCGACGCCATCGAAGAAGAGCTGCGCGCCCTTATGCCGCTGTCTCCATACGCCCTGCGCCAACAGCGCGCCGACCGTTTTTACGCCATCGGCCGCAGTCTGCAGTAGCGGCTATTGGGCGGATGACCGCGAAGGTCTCGCTACCGCTTTACGCGTGGGAAGACCGTCTAAACAATAGACGAGATTGGGTTAGACCAGTGCCCCGTGACAGTGCTTGAACTTCTTGCCGGAACCGCAGGGGCAGGGCGCATTGCGGGCGGTGCTTTCCCAGTTTTCTGGCAGGGACGATACCGGCAGGGCCTCGCGTTGTTCTGGGGAGAGTCCGTATGGCAAGGCACCGCCGACGGCGGCGTTTTCGCCGGTCACGGGGTCGATATGCACCTCGACCATCTGGCTGCGCAGCGGGGCCTCGGGCTCGGGTTGCATCTCGATCTGCACCGTCATCAGCCAGCGCGTTACATTGGTGCGCAGGTTGCTGAGCAAGGTCTCGAACAGGGTGAAGGCTTCGGTCTTGTATTCGTTGAGCGGATCGCGTTGGCCATAGCCGCGCAGGCCGATGACATTGCGCAGGTGATCCAGGTGCATCAGGTGCTCGCGCCACTGTAGGTCGACCATCTGCAGCAGGAAGTTCTTCTCGATGCGGCGCATCTGCTCGGATGAGGTCAGGGCCTCACGCTCGGCGGCACGGGCGTTGGCGGCGTTCAGGATGCGCTCCTGAATTTCCTCATTGGCGATGCCGTCCTCGGCTGCCCAAGCCTTGAGGGGCAGTTCCAGGCCCAGGATCATCTGGACGCGCTCGTCCAGACCGTCGATGTCCCACTGCTCGGCATAGGCCTTGGGCGGCAGGTGTCTTGTGACCAGGTCTTCGACGACCTCGATGCGCATCTCGTCGACAATGGCCGACATGTCGTCGGATTCCATGAATTCCTGGCGCTGCTCAAACACAGCTTTGCGCTGGTCGTTCACGACGTCGTCGTATTTCAACAGGTTTTTGCGGATCTCGTAGTTACGCTGTTCGACGCGCTTTTGGGCGGTGGCGATAGCGCCGTTCAGCCACTTATGGGTGATGGCCTCGCCTTCCTGTACCCCGAACGTCCGCATGATGGCGTCCAGACGCTCGCCGGCGAAGATGCGCAGCAGGTCGTCCTCGCAGGACAGGAAGAACTTCGAGGTACCAGGGTCGCCCTGACGGCCGGTACGGCCACGCAGC
>CANKEA010000057.1 GCA_947480815.1 Caulobacterales bacterium
ATGCCTTCCCGTCGGGCCGACCAGGCTCTATTATGGGTGGCATTCTCGGTGTTCGAAGGAAGCGTTAATTGCCACCCCGACCTGCCCTTCGCCTGACCCTTAGCGCAGGCTTGGCCGCCTTAAGCCTGCTGGGCCTCAGCGCATTGGCCCAAACGCCGGAGATCGGTGCCACACCGGCCCGGCCGCCCTTGACCGCCGCTGCGCCGCGCACAGCCAATCCCTACAGTCAGTTCTATACGCAGGCCCGCCGCACCGCCGGCGTCAATGTCACCTCAGCGGCGGGGCTGAAAGCCACTGTTCTCTCGCCACCCGCTGGGCCCACCGTCGATACGGTGAAGCTGCAAGCCTATGTCGACGGCGTGGTCGACGCCACCATGACAGACGATCACCTGGCTGGGGCCGCGGTAGTAGTGGTCCAAAACGGGCAGGTTGTGCTCAGCAAGGGCTATGGCATCGACCGCATCAGCCCGCGCCGCGCCGTCGATCCGGACCGCACCCTGTTCCGGATCGGCTCGATCTCCGAGACCTTCACCTGGATTGCCCTGCAGAGGGAAATTGGCTCTGGTCGGATGCGGCTGAACGCACCGGTCAACCTCTACCTGCCAGAACGGCTGCAGTTGAAGGATCAAGGGTTCAAGACCCCGGTGCGCCTGCGCGATCTGATGACCCACACCGGCGGTTTCGAGGACCGCGCGCTGGGCCAACTGTACGAACGGGACTGGCAGCGTGTGCGGCCCTTGACCCTCTACCTGCGCCAAGAACAGCCCCGCCGGGTGCGTGAGCCAGGTCAGATGGTGTCCTATTCCAACTATGGCGCGGGTCTGGCGGGGGCTGCGGTAGCCAATGTGCAGGGCAAGAGCTTTGAGCGGCTGATCGAGGAGGAAATCCTGATCCCGACGGGCATGGCCAATACCACCTTCCGCGAACCCCATCCTAACCGGTCGGATCTCCCCCAGGCTATGACGCCGGGGATGGCCGCAAACGTCTCGCAGGGCTTTGGCTGGCAAAACGGCCAGTTCGCCCCACGCGCATTTGAATACATCGGCCAGGTCGCGCCCGCAGGCTCTGCCAGCGCGACCCCTGCCGACATGGGCCGCTACATGAGCCTATTGCTGGCCGGCGGAACCCTCGACGGTCGTACGGTCTATTCGCCGGCTGTGGACCGTGCGATCCGCACCCCGCTTTACCGTCCAGCTCAAGAGGTCGCAGGCTGGACCGCCGGCTTTGAAGACCTGCCCCTGCCCGGCGGGCGGCGCGGCCTGGGCCACGACGGCCAGACCCTGTCATTCCGCTCGAATATGGTGCTGATCCCGTCGCTGAACCTTGGCGTATTCGTTGTGGCCAACAGCGAAGGGGGTGCGCATTTGACCCAGACCTTGGCACCCGCTCTGGTCCGCCAGATGTTTGGGCCGCCGGTCGGCCCGCCGCCCGCCGCCCAGACACCGCCCGGAGCGCCCCAGGTCTATCCCGGCAAATACCTCACCAACCGCCGTGCCTATGCGGGCCTGGAAGCCTTTGTTGACCGCCTGTTTGGCCGCGCCACGGTATCGGCCCAGCCCGATGGCACCCTGGTGGTGGATATGGATGGCCAGAAACATGCCTATCTGCCTGCCCCCCGCTCTGGACTGTTCCGCGACGCCGAAGGCGGTGCCCCGCCGGTGGTGTTTGGTTTTGATGTCCGCGGCCGGGCCAAGACCCTATTCGCCCCGACGGGGGGTGACACATTCCAGCGTCAAGGCCTACTCGACAGCCTGGGCCTGATGACGACGCTGGCCATCGCCACGGGAATATGCGCCTTGGCTGTTATCGGCGGCCTCTTCGCGCCTCTGGGCCAGCTGCGCCAGACCATGGTGCAGAGCCGCACAGCCTTAAGCCAGGCCCTGCAATCGTTGCTGTGGCTGATCGCCCTGATCTGTTTCGCGATCTGGGTGCTGCGCTCTGGCGACCGGCTGCGCCTGTCCTACGACTGGCCCGGGCCCCTGATCATCACCGCCTCGGCCTGTGCCCTGGTGGCGGGTGTCCTGGGCGTGCTAAACTTGCTGCTGGTACCGCTGGTGTGGAAGGGTGGACGGCGCCTCGACAGTTGGACCCTGGGGCGCAAGTTGCGCTTCACCTGCACGGCTCTGATCTTTACCGCGTTCACGGGCTTGATCGGGTTGTGGGGTGGTCTGACGCCCTGGGTGTCCTAAAAGCCTTGAACCCCGGCGAGATCACCGTTTAGGACGTCAGTCAGGCGCGGCCGAGACCTTCTCTATACGGATCAGGATGCGCTCGCGCTCGCCGGCGCGGCGCTCGACCAGCAGGCGGCTAACCTGCGCGTCGTCGTGGAAGGCGTAGCCCTTGATGGCATCGAGAATGGCCTTGGCCAGGTTATCCAGATCGAGCCAGGGCGGATCACCGGTGTATTCCATGCCGATGGAAACGCTGAAGTCGCCAAACGCTGGCCGACTGCCGCGCCAGGTGGTGCGGAAGAATTCGCGGATCAGCGGCTTGTAAAAACGGCCTTGGGTGGTCAAGCCATCGACGGTGATTTCAAGCCCGCCGGGGATTTCCCGCGCGCGGACCTTGCCGTGGGCAATCCATTCATCGGTTCGCAGGGCCAAGCGCCAATCTTTCAACAGCGACAAACTCTAGCCGCTTATGCATCATAGTGTGGCGCGATAGGGAGTCTCTCCGATGCTAATCCGTCATGCTGCTGACCTGAGCGAGAACGACGTCACCGACCAGGGGCTGTATCGTCGCCGCCGCGAGTTCATGACCGGTGCCATCGCCATGGGCTCGGCCGGAGTACTGGGGCTGCCGGAACTGGCCAGGGCCGCACCGCTGACTACGGTGAAAAGCGCTTATACCGTCGACGAAACCTTGACCCCCAAGGATGCCGTAAGCGGCTACAACAACTTCTATGAGTTTGGCACGGACAAGGATGAACCGGCCAAGAACGCCGGCTCGCTAAAGCCCCGCCCCTGGACCGTCGTCGTCGATGGGCTCTGCGCCAAGCCGCAGCGGTTCGATATCGACGCCCTAATCAAGCGCTTCCCGATCGAGGAGCGGATCTATCGCCACCGCTGCGTCGAAGCCTGGTCCATGGTCATACCGTGGAACGGATTCCCACTGGCCGCGCTCCTCAACGCCGTGCAACCCACCGCCAAGGCCAAGTTCGTTAGCTTTACCACCCTGCTAGATCCCAAGCAGATGCCCGGGCAAAACGAGAACTACGTGCCCTGGCCCTACCGCGAGGGCCTGCGGCTGGACGAAGCCATGAATCCGCTGACCCTTCTGGCGGTTGGCCTCTATGGCGAGACCTTGCCCAACCAGAACGGCGCGCCGATCCGGCTGGTGGTGCCCTGGAAATACGGCTTCAAGGGTGCCAAATCGATCGTCAAAATAAGCTTGGTCGAAAACCAGCCCCAGACCAGCTGGAACATGATCAACGCGCGCGAATATGGCTTCTATTCAAATGTAAATCCGGCCGTCGACCATCCGCGCTGGAGCCAGGCGAGCGAACGCCGCATCGGCGACTTCTTCCGCCACAAGACCCTGCCCTTCAACGGCTACGCCGATCAGGTCGTCAAGCTCTATACTGGCATGGACCTGAAGCGGTTCTATTGATCGCATGAACAAGCGGCTGATCTACATCGCCGTTTGGTTGGCTTTGCTCGCGCCCCTGCCGGCAGTGATCGTCTTTGGCGTCACCGCCTTTAACCCGATCGAATATATCGAGCGCAATCTCGGCCTATGGGGCCTGCGCTTTCTGATCATTGGCCTGGTCATCACACCGATGGCGCGGATTTTCCGTCGGCCGACGCTGATCCGCTACCGGCGCACCGTGGGCCTGTTCGCCTTCACCTATGTGCTGCTGCATTGGCTGAGCTACATCGTGCTCGACCTGTACTTCGACTGGCCGGTGATCCTGAAGGACATCTATAAGCGGCCGTTCATCACCATCGGCATGGCCGCCTTCGTGGCCCTCATTCCCCTGGCCGTGACCTCCACCGATGCCCTGCGCCGCAGGCTCGGGCCAGTTATATGGGAGCGCTTGCACCAGCTGATCTATCTGATCGTGCCGGCGGGGCTCGTGCACTATTGGCTTATGGTCAAGGCGGATCACCGCTCGCAGTTGGCCTATGGCTCAATCATCATCGCCCTGCTGGCATGGCGCATCACCGACAAGGCGCAAGCCGCAGCGCGCCGCCGGGCGCGAGCGGCGGAAAAGGCCGCGCGAACGGCTGCCTAGACCGGCCCGGGCTGGTGCGCCTTAGCCCCGCATATAGAGGTCGATGATCGACCCAAGATCATTTTCGGTACATTCATCAGACTTTTCCGGCACCGCCAGGGGATCGGGATTGAGCCGACGAACGAAGGTTTCGGTCGTCCAAGGCTCGGCCAGGACTTCGGGATCATCGACCGTGAATTGATAGTACAGCAGATCGCCCTGCCGACGCAGGCGCTCAGTCACCTTCATCGCGGCGGTATGGAAATATCCAGCCCAGTTCAGCCAAGTGGCGTCGTTAAAGCCCACCGACTCGATGAGCATGGTGTCGCCATCCCAATGGCCCAGCGGCATGCCCAGGGCGAAGGAATAGTCGCTATCGCTCTCCGACCTTGCGCGGCCATCGGTTGGCACCACCCGCACCGAGGCACCGGCATAGGCGACGTTCATCGTCCAAAGCTCCTTGGGCGTCTGTATAATGCGCAGTGGCGCGCCCTGACGCGGAACGCCGGCGGCAAAACAGCGGAACACTGGGTCGACATCGACCTTGCTGAAATCAAGATCGCGGACCTTTTGCCAGTATTCCGGCTTGTAGATCGGCTTGTTGCGATAGGAGCCCTTCTGCAAAACGAACTGATCGGGCTCGAAGGTTCCGCGCCGACGCAGGGCATAGGGCTCTGCGGGCGAGGGGAAGCCGCCATTCCATTGTCCGTTCAGGTCAGGATGCCCGTCGGCCAAACGCGGCGTGGGGAGACTGGATTTGGCCTGCTGGAAGAAGGCATCGGCCGGATCGATCCGGCGGGCCGGCGGTGCCCAACCATCGGCTGGTGCCGGCGGGGGGCTCGCCGCAGCGACCGTCGCAGGGTGCGGCAATTCAACCGGAACCGGAAACACCACATAGGGGTTCGACTTGAAATCGGTCGAGGTCAGGTCGGCATAGGGCTTGCCATCCATGGTCACGACCATCTTGGACGGGAAAACCACCAGCTGTTTTGACTCAAGCGTATCGATGAACGCCCCGTAGGACGCGACATAGATGTGTTTGTTGATCTTCGCCGTAACGGAGACCGGAAGGTTGGCCTCATCGAGCGTTACCGTGACCGGTATCCCGTCATAGGGGGAAGCACCGCTGATAACGGTCTTGCCGCCGACTGTTGAGACCTTGGCGTTACCCTCGGCCTCGACCAGTGCCGTCAAGGCACCGAAGGGCGACAGTTTGTAAAGCGGGGCTAGGTCGGCCACCGCCTTGGGAGCGGCGGCCAGGAACACGCCTTCCTGCCTCTCGGTCCAGCCAAGTGTGTCATTGAACACCGTGATCGCCGTCGTTGGCTTGTCACCGCCGGTCGTTACCGCAACCCGTGCCGCGGGCAGCATGTAATTGAGCTGAACGTTGAGTTTATCGATCTTCACCGGTGCCTTACCGCCGATCGAAAGCGTCCCAGTCGCCGAATAGAGGATCGTGGTGATGCTCTTGAGGCCAAGCGGTCGGGTTCGCCCCATGCCGACCGCCTCGGCCGCGTCCTTGACCGCCTGGGGCGTGCAGGTGCCGGCAACCTCGTAGGCGTGGGCCACGCCGTCGTTATCGCCGAAAACGCCATAGGCGGGTCTGGCATAACCGTTAACACCACAGCTCGGGAGGCTGGCTGCCGGGGCAGAGGGCCCTTGAGCGACAGCAGCGGAACCCATCAGAGCGATCAGCCCTGCAAGCGCGACGTACTTCAGCACGTTTAGGCCTCCCTATGCCATTTCTACGACGATGACCCGATCCTGGCGCAGCGTCAATTTTGGCCACAACGGAGCACTGAACTCTACCAGATACAAGCGCCGCACGACCGTCGAGATGACCGAAACCCGCCGGCGCCGGTCATCGATTGCATCGCGGCCGAGCTAGGCGTATTTTTGCCTGAGCGATCAAGACAGCTCGTCAGAACAATTCGCGTTTAGGGAACACGACCATGAAAAAGCGGCTTACGAGCCTCGTCTTGGCGTCTGTGCTGGCGATGGCCGCCTCCCCAACCCTGGCGCATCATTCGGCAAACGCCCAATTTGATACGAGCAAGGAAGTCACGCTCAAGGGCACCCTTGTCGAGTTGCGCGACATCAATCCGCACTCCCGATGGGTGGTCGAGATTCAGAATGCCGCCGGGAAGGTCGAGAAGTGGGAATTCGAGGGTGTCAGCCCTACGGCGTTGCGCCGCCAAGGCATCAAGGTCAAGGAAGAGATCAAGCCGGGCGAAACCTATACCTTCACCTTCGCGCCGACCTGGGATGGTTCAAAAGGTGGATTGCTTGTGGCCATGGACATCCGTGGTCGCCACGTCATCTACGTCAAAATCTAGGGCAACAACGGGCTTAGGTGCCGGCAGGCGTGCTAGGTCTGGTCATGGGGCGCGACGAAAGCGACGGATCGATCTATTGAGGGCGAGATGAATATCCTGGAATGGCTTGTGACAACCCCGATTGCCACGTGGGTTACGACGTCGGCATACGGTTACTATATCTGCCTCTCCGGGCACGCGATCGGTATGGCGGTCGTGGCCGGAACAATGTTGATGGCCGCGCTGCGCGTGCTCGGATTTTCTCGCCACACCCCACTGAGCATGTTCGATCGGCTGTTTAAGATCGCCTGGGCCGGATTCGCGCTGAACCTAGTCACGGGCGTGATGCTGTTCGCGGCCAACGCTAAGAACCTGAGCGCAAACCTCGCCTTCCTTTTAAAGCTGGGCTTCATCGCCGTTGGCGGGCTGGCGGTCTACTTCTTGTGGCGCGCGGTTAAATCGGACGACAGGCTGCAAGACGGCGAACAGTCCGCCACGCTCTCGACCAAGCTGCTGGCCATCATGACACTGGGCTGCTGGGTGGCCGCAATCGTCGCCGGACGCATCATCGGCTACACGATCTCCTATTGATGTTAACCTCAAAAACGCACGACGCGACAAGGTTCGGCCTGTGAACGAAGTTCAAATCCTCACCCTGATCCATGATTCCTGGCTCGGGGAAGTGTCCCGCAGCGTCAAATGGCTATTTCCTACGTTCGAGACCCTGCATTTCATCGGCCTGACCACCCTGATTGGGGCGATG
>CANKEA010000058.1 GCA_947480815.1 Caulobacterales bacterium
CACCACGGTGCATTCTGACGACATCGCCAAGGCGCTGTATGATGCGGCAGACGATAAGTCGGTGAAGGCCATCGTATTCCGCGTCTCCTCCCCCGGCGGTTCGGACACGGCGTCAGAACAGATTCTAGCGGCTGTGCTTGCGGCCAAGGCCGTCAAGCCAGTGGTGGTCAGCATGGGCACCTATGCGGCGTCAGGCGGCTATTGGATCAGCTCTGGCGCGACCGAGATCGTGGCCGACCCGACGACCTTGACCGGATCGATAGGGGTCTATGGCGGCAAGTTCGCCCTGGGTGATGCCCTGGGACGGTTTGGGGTCGACATGAAGGGGCTGAAGGTCGGAGGCGACTATGCCGACGTATTCGACACCGCTTCGGCCATGACGCCGGCGCAGAAGGCCAAGTTCGAGGCCTGGATGGACCAGATCTATAATGGCTTCGTTGGACGGGTGGCCGCGGGGCGACATCTGCCCGTCGAGCGGGTGCGCGAAATCGCCAAGGGGCGGGTCTGGACCGGGGAACAGGCCAAGGGGCTTGGCCTGGTGGATCACCTGGGCGGGTTCTACGACGCGATGGATCGCGCCAAGGTCCTGGCTAAGATCGACGGCGATGCGCGCCTCAAGCGCTTCGGCGGAGCGACCTCGCCCCTGGGCAAGCTGGGACGGACGCTGGGCATGACCGAAACCTCAGTCCGTACCCTGGCGGCTTCGGCCTGGCTGCTGGGCGATCCGAATGCCAAGAAGATCTTAGATCAGGTCCTACAGGCTAAGCTGCGTAGCGAGGGGGCCAGGGTGCTGGCGCCGACGCCGTTCTAGCGCCGCAAGCCCGGCCACGGCTGTCGGGCGCGCTAGGACTTTACGCACATCCAACGGATGCGGTGACGGTCAGCGATATTTGGTCCAAAGCCGGTGATCTTGGGGTTGAGCAGGTTCTTCGACACGTAGAAATAGATCGGCACGAACGGGGCGTCTTCGAGCATTAAGGCTTCAGCCCGAGCCAGCAACGCAGCCCGTTTGGCGATGTCATTCTCATGGTCAGCCTGGTCGAGCAGGCTGTCGTAGGCCGGATTGTTGTAGTCGCCATAGTTCATCGTGCCGGTCTTGGACTGGAGCTGATCGAGAAAGCTCTTAGGGTCGTTGTAATCGGCGATCCAGCCGGCGTCGGCGATCTGGAAGGCGCGAGACCGATAGGATTGGTAGGCGATTTGCCCCTCTTCCGGTGCCAAGGACACCTGCACCCCGATACTTGTCCAGTCCGACTGGATGGCCGACATGATCAGGCTTGGGTCGGGCGTATTGCGGTGGGTGATCTCGATCTTCAACAGGTGGTCTGGGCCAAAGCCCGCCGCCGCCAGGAGCCGCCGCGCCTCGGCCTGCCGCGCCTCATAGGGCCATGAGGCCCATGGAGGGACCTGCACCGGCGCATAGTTGGCGACGCCGGGCGGGGTGAAGTTGTAGGCGCTGGACTGGCCGCCGCGCAGCAGCTTTTTGGTAATGAAATCGCGGTCGATGGCCATGCTGAGGGCATGGCGGACCCGCTTATCCTTCAGCGACGCGACCTGGGCGTTGAAGGCGATGTAGGTCGTGCCGAGCCAGGTGTTGGTGTGAACGTAGTCGGGGATCTCCTTGCGCAGTCGGGCGATGCGGTTGCTCTGAATATCGATATTCCAGTCCAGCTCGCCCCGGCGCACCCGCCGCTCTGCACTGATGGAATCACTGATGGGGTAAAAATAGACGTCGTCGATGCAGACGTTTTTAGCGTCGAAGAACAGCGGGTTCTTGGTGGCATGGATGTAGTCGCCGAGCTTCCAGGTCTGGATCACATAGGGACCGTCGGAGACGTAGTGATCCTTGGTCCAGGTCTCGCCGTATCGCTCAACGATGTGGCGCGGCGCGGGATACATGGTCTGGTGCTTGGTCAGCTGCAGCAGGTAGGGCGCAGGGTGCAGGAGCTTGATCTGTAGCGTGCGCGCATCGAGCGCCGTGACGCCCAGAGCCTCCAACGGGGCCTTGCCCTCGTTCACCGCCTGAGCGCCCTGGATGAAATAAAGCAGGTAGCCATATTCGGCCACGGTCTTGGGATCGAGCAGGCGGCGGAGGCCAAAAACGAAGTCGTCGGCCGTCACCGGAACGCCGTCTGACCATTTGGCGTCGCGCAGATGGAAGGTCCAGATCAGACCGTCGGGGCTGGTTTGCCAGCGGGTCGCAATGCCTGGAATGACGTTGCCGTTCACATCTTCGGTGGTGAGGCCCATCATGGCGCTGCCGACGATATTGTCTTCTTCGACCCCGTTGATCTTCTGCGGATCGATCGTGGCGGGATCGGCTCCATTGCCCATGCGCAGACAGATTCGGCCGGGCGCGCAGGCGGCGGTCGAGGCCTTCGGCGAACAGCCGGACAGGACAAGCATCGCCGCCAGGATAAGAACTGCCGCCCTCATCGGTCTTTCGGGTCCAGCGCATCGCGCAGGCCATCGCCGATGAAGTTGAAGCTCATCAGGGTCGCGGCCATGATCAGGGCGGGATCGATCAGCAGCCAGGGGGCCAATTCCATATCCTGCGCGCCATTTGCGATCAGCGATCCGAGCGAGGCCATGGGCGGGCGCACCCCCAACCCCAGGAAAGACAGGAAGCTCTCGGCCAGGATCACGCCGGGGATGGTCAGGGTGACATAGACCACCACCGGCCCCAACAGATTGGGTACGATGTGGCGCAGCACGATCTGGTGCGCGGTGAGGCCAGCCGCGCGGGCGGCCTCGACAAATTCTCTGGATTTCAAAGCGCGGGTCTGACCGCGCACGATACGAGCCATGGTCAGCCATTCCACGGCACCAATGGCCAGGAACATCAGCACGATGGACGATCCGAACGCCACCATTAGCAGGATGACGAAAAACACGAACGGCAGAGAGAACAAGACGTCAACGATCCGCATCATGGCCTCATCGACCCGCCCGCCGACATAGCCCGCCGTGGTGCCCCAGGCGATGCCGATCACTAGGGAAACGAAAGTCGCCACGACCCCGACCGCCAATGAGACACGCAGCCCCATCAACGTCCGCGCCAAAAGGTCACGACCCAGGCTGTCGGCCCCTAAAATATGCCCGTGAGTCAGGGGATCGGCCCAGACATCGTTCTTGTTCACCGCGTCGAACCGCCAGGGCGTGAGCGCCGGACCAAAGACTGCGGCAAGGAATAGCAGGGCCAGCACAAACAACCCGGCCACGGCGGCGCGGTTGCCCAGTAAGCGGGCCCTGGCGTCATCCCACAGACTGCGCCCACGCGGCGCGGCGGCGGCGAGAAGGATGGCGGTACGGCTCATGACAGGCGCACTCTGGGATCAAGCGCAGCGACGATCAGGTCCGAAAGCAGGTTAAGCGCCAGGATCAGGGCCGCATAGACAATCACCATGCCCATCACCACCGTGTAGTCGCGCTGCAGGGCACTGATGACAAAGAACTTGCCTAGGCCCGGCAGGGCAAACACGCGCTCGACGATCAGAGAGCCCGTCAGTAGGCCCGCACAGGCGGGGCCCAGATAGGTCACCACCGGAATCAGCGCCGGTGGCAGGGCGTGGCGCAGCACCACACGGCAGTCAGGCAGCCCCTTGGCGCGGGCGGTGCGCACGAAGTTAGAGCGCAGGCTCTCGATCATCCCGGCCCGCACCAGCCGCGAAATAATAGCGATCTGCGGCAGTGCCAGAACGGCCACAGGCAGGATCAAATTAGGCAGAGCCCCGTTATTCCAGCCGGCATTGGGCAGCCATTGCAGCGTCGAGGCAAACAGCAGCACAAGCAGGGGCGCGGTGACGAAGGTGGGGATACAGACTCCGGCCACTGCCACGGCCATGACGAGATAGTCGGCCGACCGGTTCTGGCGCAGGGCGGCGGCGATGCCTAAAGCGATTCCTGTCACGCCGGCGACAATCAGCGCCGAAAGCCCCAACACCAGACTGACGCCGAAATTTTCCTTCAGCACGTCACCGACGGACTTGTCTTTGTACTTCAGCGAGGGCCCCAGATCGCCGTGGGCAACATCGGCGAGGTAGGTGCCGTATTGCACGATCAGCGGCCGATCGAAGCCGTATTTGGCCATGACCCGCGCCTCAATCTCGGGCGGTAACTGACGCTCACCCTGGAACGGATTGCCGGGCGCAGCGCGCATCAGGAAGAATGCCGCGGTGATGACCAGGAACAGGGTCGGCAGGGCGGTGAATAGCCGACGCGCTATGAGGCCGAGCATCGAAATCCCTAAACCGCAGTGTTGCGAAGGTTTCACCGGCGTCCGATGATGTCAACGCAGGCGGCGATGGCCACCGATCGCAATTGAGGAATTTAAGCTGCATGTCTTTTCGTACCGTGACGCCCGATATTTCCGTTTCGCCGCAGATTTCCGTAGCGGACGTGGCCCAGGCGGCCAAAGAGGGCTTCCAGTTGATCGTCAATAACCGCCCCGACGACGAGGAAGGCGGCCAGCCGACCTCGGCACAGATCGAGGTGGCGGCCAAGGCAGCGGGCCTTACCTATGTGCACATCCCCGTGCGCGGCATGCCGACGCGCGATCAGGTCGAGAAGACGGCAGAGGCGGTGGAGGCTGTCGACGGCCCTGCCCTGCTGTTCTGCCGCTCTGGCACGCGCTCGATCATCACCTGGTCGCTGGGCGCAGCGCAAAACGGTGCCGACGCCGCAGACCTGAAAGCCACTGCTGCCGCGGCAGGCTACGATCTAAGCAACATCCTTTAGGGGGCGCTGGACGTCCGACACCTTAGCGCGCGGCGCTGTAGGCCGTTCGCGCGGCCATGGGCATGGGGCTTTCCGGAACGCAGCTGGCCAGGATCAACTGCCCCAAGGTGAGTCAAAGCAGGGCGAAGGCCATCCGCTGGAGCCGTTTTGAAACAAAAAGGATTGCCGCTGCTGTCAGCACAGCCGCCATTAATTCATTTACCTTCTGTTAATTGCAAGGCGTGGGCCCCAATTTCCTAATAAAATTCAAATGTTAAAGTTAATTTCTCAGACTACGGCTGCGACGGGACGCGTCAATGTGCTAAAGGCTTGGCCATGGCCGTAGTGATCCCATTTGTCAGAGATTTCGACTTCGCCTACGGGCGCTGCGACGTGGTCTCGCCGGGCATCCGGCGCGTGGTCGCGAACAATCCTGGGCCGTTCACCTTCACGGGCACAGGCACCTATATCGTCGGCCATGGCGAGGTGGCGGTGATCGATCCGGGTCCGGCGCTCGATACGCATCTGGCCGCGATCCTGACCGCCATCACGCACGAACGCGTCACCGCGATCCTGATTACGCACGACCACTCTGATCATTCGCCCCTGGCCGCGCGGCTGTCGAAACTGACCGGGGCACCAGTTTACGGTTGCGCCCGCAAGCCAAAGCCGGGTGCCCTTCCAGCCTCGGAGGGCGAGGAAGGCGACGATACCGCCTTTCGTCCCGACGTCGATTGGTGCGGTGGCGGCACGGTCAGCGGGCCGGGCTGGACCCTGGAGGCGATCCCGACGCCAGGCCATACCAGCAACCATCTGTGCTTTGCCTTCCCACAGGAACAGGTGCTGTTCACCGGCGATCACATCATGGGCTGGTCAACCAGTGTGGTGATCCCGCCCGATGGCGACATGACCGCCTATCTCGCCAGCCTGGAGCGGGTGCGGGGGGGCGACTTCAAGACATTATGGCCGACGCATGGACCGCCTGTGACCAAAGTCGACCCGTTTATAGAAGCCTATATTGGTCACCGGCTGGAGCGCGAGGCGCAGGTGCTGGGCGCGGTGCAGGCGGGACTTGTGACCATCCCCCAGATTGTCGACCGGCTGTATGTTGGCATCGATAACCGGCTTAAGCTGGCGGCGGCGCAGTCGGTTCTCAGCCACCTTATCAAGCTGGTCCGCGAGGGCCGGGTCGCCTGCGACGGCACGCCCCAGCTTTCGAGCCGATACAGGCTCTAAGGTTGGGCCTAGTCCGGCGGCGACCGCTGATCGGGCAAGACATAGTCGGTCAGTGCAGCGCGCAGGGCCTTTTTATCGACCTTGCCGGTCGCACCAAGCGGGATTGCATCGACCAGCAGGACCTCATCAGGCATCCACCATTTGGCGATCTTGCCATCGAGCCATTCGCAGAACTGGGTTGGGGTGGCATCACAACCGGCGCGAAGCTTGACCAGCAAAACCGGCCGCTCGTTCCACTTGGGATGGGCAACGCCGATCACCGCCGCAAGCTCTGCAGCCGGATGGCTCAGGACGTGGTTTTCAATCTCGATAGAGCTGATCCACTCACCACCAGACTTGATGACGTCCTTGGCGCGGTCGGTAATCTGCATGAACCCCTCGTCGTCGAGGGTGGCGACGTCGCCGGTGTCGAAGAAGCCCTCGCGGTCGAGGATGTCTTGGTCCGAGCGGAAATAGGCACTGGCAACGGCTGCACCGCGCACCTTCAAGGCGCCGAAGCTTTCACCGTCATGGGGCTGTTCGGTGCCATCTTCGCCAACGACCTTTAGCTCGACCCCGAACGGTGCCCTGCCCTGCTTAATGCGCATTGCCATTTTGCTCGCCTTATCTAGGCCGGCGGTACGCACGGTAAGACGCGAGACAGACCCCAGCGGCGAGGTCTCAGTCATGCCCCAGGCGTGGATCACCTCGACGTCGTATTCATCCTGGTAGGCCTGCATAATGACCAAATTCACGGCTGAGCCGCCGATGACCACGGCCTTAAGGCTATCAACCCGCTTGCCGGTTTCGCGCAAATAGCCCAGCAGGTTGGCCCACACCGTCGGCACGGCGGCCGAGAAGGAAACCTGCTCGCTCTCGATCAGGTTGTGGATCGAGGCGCCATCAAGCCTTGCGCCCGGCAAAACTAGCTTGGCCCCCGTGGCCGGTGCGCTGAACGGCAGGCCCCAGGCGCTGGCGTGGAACATAGGCACAACGGCCAGAACGGTGTCTCTCGCCGTCGCCCCGATCACATCAGCCTGCATGGTCATCATGGCGTGCAAGACATTGGAGCGGTGCGAATAGAGCACGCCCTTAGGATCGCCCGTGGTGCCACTGGTGTAGCACAGGCCTGCGGCCGTTCGCTCATCGAACCCGCCCCAATCTCGGCTGGGCGCGACATCGGCCAGCAGGGTCTCAAGACAATGAACCTGGAGATTGGCTGGGGCGTCAAAGGCTGGGCGGGCGGCCTCGTCGCCGAGCCAGATCAGATGCTTCACACCCGGTGCACCGGCCAGGATCGGCCCCAAAAGCGGGGCGAAACAGACATCAGCAAGG
>CANKEA010000059.1 GCA_947480815.1 Caulobacterales bacterium
GAGCGCCACGGCATGGCCGTTGTGCCGGTGGCCACTGCGCAGCATCCAGGCACTGGCCAAGTTGATCGCCAGCCCAAGAATGGCCACTGGAATAGCCTCGTTAAACTGGATCGCCTTGGGATGCAGTAACCGCCCCAGGCTTTCGACCAGCACCAGCAAAGACGTGATCGCCAGGACGACCGCGCTGGCAAAGGCAGCTAGGTCGCCAATCTTGCCGGTACCAAATGAAAAGCGCGGATCATCGACATACCGCCGGGCATAGAAATAGGCACCGGCCGAGACCAGCATGGCCCCCGCGTGGGTGGCCATATGGATGCCGTCGGCCAGCAGGGCCATGGAATGGAACAGCATGCCGCTGACGATCTCGACCAGCATCATGAGGCCGCAGAGGCCGATCACGGCCCAGGTGCGGCGCTCATTGCCCGTATGGCTTGCCCCCAGGAAAGCGTGTGGGCGGCGCAAGGCGTCCAGCGGATCGGTGGCCGCGGCATAGCCAGGCTGGCCGCTGGCGCTCGGGGCACGCACTGGACGGCGGCGCACGGCGCGCGACAGATCTAGATCCACATTCTTCGGGTTCACGGACCCTGTGTAACCTGTTGAGGCCGCAAAATCACGCCACGATGCGAGGTTATCGGGCCATGGCCATCCAGAAATGACGGGCCGCCCTGGTGCGCTGGGGACCTAAAGTCATAAAAATAATAGGGAAATGGTGGACGTGCACAGGATCGAACTGTGGACCCCCTCGATGTCAACGAGGTGCTCTCCCGCTGAGCTACACGTCCGGGAGGGGCGGATATAGCTGCCGCGCAATGGCGAGGCAAGCGTGGCTGAAACCGGAACTTTTGGCGGCTAGGCTGCGATCATCCGTTCGACCTCAGAGACGATCTCGCGCAGGTGCACAGGCTTGGACAGAACCTTGGCTCCGGCCGGGGCCTGGTTGGCGGCAGCCAGGGCGACGGCTGCGAAGCCGGTGATGAACATGATGCGCAGCGCCGGCTGGCGCGCGGCGGCCTGACGGGCCAACTCGATTCCATCCATGCCGGGCATGACGATGTCGGTCAAAAGCAGGTCCCAGGCTTGATCCAGAGCCTCGACGGCCTGTTCGCCATCAGCACAGGCCAGAACTTCGTAGCCGGCGCGTTCCAGCGCCCTGGCCAGAAAGCCGCGCAGGCTGTCGTCGTCTTCGGCGAGCAGGATACGGGTCATGGGACGGTCGGCCTCGCGATTGTTCGTTACGCTCAGGTCTAGGCGGCAGGAATGAAAGACCGATAAATTCCATCACGCATATAAATTGACTTAGCGGCCCAGGCTACGACACTCCCGGCCATGGAAGAGGTAGGGCTGAATCACGAGGCCGCTATCGGTCTGCACGCGGCGGAGGTCCATGCCGTGTCACCAGATCTCGTTGCGGCTTTCGATATCGACCCGATCCCCGACGGTGCGCCGCTCGCGCCACTGGTTTTCGCATCTCCGCATTCAGGAGACATCTATCCGTCATCGATGATTGAGGCCCTGCGGCTTCGGCCCGACCAGCTGCGTAGCAGCGAAGACAGTCTCGTCGATGCCCTGATCGCCCCGGCACCCGCCCTAGGTGCCTGTGTGATTCGCGCCCGCGTCGCCCGCGCCTTTGTCGACCTGAACCGCGCGACCTTCGAACTTGATCCGGAAATGTATGCGGACGAACTGCCCGAATTCGCCCGGGTGCGCACGGCCCGGGTGGCGGCGGGCTTGGGGACTATTCCGCGGGTGGCCAGCGGGGGTCGCGAGATCTATCGCCGCAAGTTGACCTTCGCAGAGGCTCAGGCGCGCATCGAGCATGTGCATCGGCCCTATCACGACGCGCTCTCCCGCCTGCTGGCGCATGCTCGCAACGCCCACGGCGTGGCCTTACTGGTCGACTGGCACTCCATGCCGTCGGCGGCGGCCGAGGGATCCGGCCGCAGCGGCCGGCGCGGGCAGGGCTGCGATATTGTTCTGGGCGACCGTTTCGGCACGGCCTGCGCGCCGGCGATTTCAAATCTGGCGGAACAGACCTTCACGGCCAGGGGCTATCGCGTCGCCCGCAACACCCCCTACGCTGGTGGGTACACCACCGAGCACTATGGTCGGCCGGCACGGCGCACCCATGCGCTGCAGATCGAGATCAATCGTGCACTCTATCTGGATGAGACCAGTCGCCTCAGCACGGACGGATTCTCGGGTCTGAGCCGCGACATTGCCGCCTTTACAGCCCGATTGGTGGCGTTCGACTGGGGTGGACTGAAGTAGGCTTGCCCGCCGCCCGTTCGATGATCGCAGGTAACTTGAGGTACAGGCGAAAAAAAGCGGCGCCAAACGGCGCCGCAGTTCATTAGGGAGGAAACGCCCATGAAGGGCAGAGACGGCAGCGCCGCCTCACCTCTTTTTTATAGGTTGCGTCGCACAACGGCACAACAGCAAAAATGCACACGAAACGTCTCGGATTGTTTCAATCGCCACCTTATCTCTTTATCATATTGATTTAAATCAACTTTCAATTCTAACATTGATTAGATAAATTTTGTTGCGGTGCGACATTGTCTCGCTGTTCGCCTCTTAGCTGGCATCTTGGCCCGCCTTCGCGTACAAGCCCGCGCCTCCCCGGCTCAGCCCCTGAGTCCTGCCGACCCCCGAAAGTCCGACTGATGTCCCTGCGCAACATCGCCATTATCGCCCACGTCGACCATGGCAAGACGACCCTCGTGGACCAGCTGCTGGCCCAATCGGGCGTGTTCCGAGCCAACGAGGCCACCGTCGAACGCGCCATGGACTCCAACGACCAGGAGCGCGAGCGCGGCATCACCATCCTGGCCAAGTGCACCAGTGTGCTGTGGCATGGTGAGGCGGGCGAGACCCGCATCAACATTATCGACACACCTGGCCACGCCGACTTCGGCGGCGAGGTGGAGCGCATCCTGGGCATGGTGGACGGCTGCGTCATCCTGGTGGACGCGGAAGAGGGTGTCATGCCCCAGACCAAGTTTGTGCTCGGCAAGGCGCTGAAGATGGGCCTGCGTCCGATCCTCTGCCTCAACAAGGTCGACCGACCGCACGCTGACCCAGACCGTATCCTCAACGACGTGTTCGATCTGTTCGCCGCCATGGGGGCCACAGACGAGCAACTGGATTTCCCGCACATCTACGCTAGCGGCAAGAACGGTTGGGCGGCGCTAGAGCTGGACGCTCCGCGTGATTCGCTCGCACCCCTATTCGACCTGGTCGTGCGCCACGTCCCCGCGCCGAAGGTGGCTGAGAACAAGGACAAGCCGTTCCAGATCCTGTCGGTGCTGATTGAGAACGACCCGTTCCTGGGCCGCCTGCTCACGGGCCGTATCGAGAGCGGCAAGGCCGTACCCGGACTTCCCATCCACGCCCTGTCGCTGGACGGCAAGGAAATCGAGCGTGGCCGAATCACCAAAGTGCTGGCCTTCCGGGGCCTGAAGCGCCAGCCGGTCGACGAGGCGGAAGCGGGCGATATCGTCGCCATCGCCGGCCTGTCGAAGGCTACCGTTGCCGACACCCTGTGCGCCATGGAAGTCGCCACCGCCCTACCGGCGCAGCCGATCGATCCGCCGACCATCTCCATGACCGTTTCGGTCAACGACAGTCCGATGGCCGGCAAGGAGGGCGACAAGGTGCAGAGCCGCGTCATCCGCGACCGCCTGCTGAAGGAAGCCCAGTCCAACGTGGCGATCCGCGTCACCGATGCCCCCGGCTCCGACGCCTATGAAGTGGCGGGCCGCGGCGAACTGCAGTTGGGCGTGCTGATCGAGGGCATGCGCCGCGAAGGCTTCGAACTGTCCATCAGTCGCCCGCGGGTGGTCTACCAGACCGGTGAAAATGGCGAGCGCCTGGAGCCGATCGAGGACGTTATGATCGACGTCGATGACGAGTACACCGGCGTGGTCATTGAGAAACTCGCTGCCCGCAAGGCCGAGCTGAAAGACATGGGCCCCTCGGGGGCCGGCAAGACCCGCATCAACCTGCAGGCCCCATCGCGCAGCCTGATCGGCTACCAGGGCGAATTCCTCACCGACACCCGCGGAAGCGGCGTGCTGAACCGCGTGTTCAGTCACTACGAGCCCTATAAAGGGGCACTGGAAGGCCGCCGCAATGGCGTGCTAGTCTCCAACAGCGACGGCGACACAGCCGCCTTCGCCCTCTGGAACCTTGAAGATCGCGGCACTATGTTCGTGGGCGGCGGCGAGAAGACCTACCAAGGCATGATCATCGGCGAGAACGCCAAGTGGGACGACCTCGACGTCAACCCGATCAAGGGCAAGCAGCTGACCAACGTGCGCGCCAGTGGCAAGGACGAGGCTGTACGCCTCACCCCGCCGCGCCGCATGACGCTGGAACAAGCCATCGCCTATATCGAGGAAGACGAGCTGGTCGAGGTGACGCCCAAGTCGATCCGCCTGCGCAAGTCGATCCTCAATCCCTCCTTCCGCAAGAAGCGCGTTCGCCAGGAGGCGTGAGCCTCCTGCTGCGGGTATAGCGAGGCATGGCCTGGACCCGAACCTACGACGAGCCCGAACCACAGCGGGTTAATCGCTGGCTGGCCCAGGCGGGGGTCTGCTCGCGCCGCGAGGCCGAGGGATTGATCGCGCAAGGCCTTGTTTCCATCGACGGCGAAACCGTGGCCGATGCCGGCCGAAAGATCGAACCGGGCCAGACCATCACCCTGACCGACCGCGCTTCGGGCCAGCTCGGGGCCGCGCTCAGCGTTGTCATTCACAAGCCGATCGGGGTTGTGTCTTCCCAGCCCGAAGGCAGCCAAGTGCCCGCCGTTCGCCTCCTGACCCGCGACGCCCTGATGGGCCGCAGCCCGATGATCCCTGGCCGAGACAGCAAACTGGCCCCGCTGGGACGGCTCGACATGGACAGCCGTGGCCTGCTGATCCTTTCCGAAGACGGGGTGCTAGCAAAGGCGCTGATTGGCCCCGAAAGCGACCTCGAAAAGGAATATCTGGTGCGGGTGGCCGGCGATATCACCGAAGCCAAGCTGGAAAGGCTGCGGCACGGCCTGGAACTCGACGGCCGCCAACTGCGTGAGGCCAAGGTCGAGCTGCTCCACGGCAAGGAACTGCGATTCGTGCTCAAGGAGGGCCGAAACCGTCAGATTCGCCGCATGTGCGACCTGGTCGGCCTGTCGGTGAAAGACCTGTTCCGCGTCCGCATCGGCCCGCTGCGCCTGGGTGGCCTGCCATTAGGGAAATGGCGCGCCTTGACCAGCGAAGAGCGAGACTCGCTGATCGACGCAGGCAAGCCTGCCCCCTAGGCCACTTGCCCTGCAGCCCAGCCGCTGGCCCAAGCCCACTGGAAATTGTAGCCACCGAGCCACCCGGTGACGTCCACCGCCTCGCCGATAAAATGAAGGCCGGGAACAATCCTCGCCGCCAGGGTCTTAGACTCCAGATCGTCGGTGTCGACCCCGCCCAACGTTACCTCGGCGGTGCGATAGCCTTCTGAGCCCACCGGCTTGACCGTCCAGGCGTTCACAGAGTGCGCCAGGGCCTGCAGTACCGCATCCGGTGCGTCACCCACTGTTCCGCCGAGCCCGGCGCACAGGGTCTCGGCCAGGCGCGCCGGCAGATAGGCCGCCAGCACGGTATCGCATCGGCGTTTGCCCGTGGTCTTCTTAGCTTCTCGCAGCACCGCCAAGATGTCGATGCCAGGGGCCAGGTCGATGGTGATGGCGTCGCCCTCGCGCCAATAGGAGCTGATCTGCAAGATCGCCGGACCGGAGAGGCCGCGATGGGTGAACAGCAGACCTTCCTCGAACACCGTCCCGCCATGACGGACGCGCGCCTGCACCGAGACGCCCGACAGCGGTGCCAGCTTCTCCAGCAGCCCGGCCTCAAACGTCAGGGGAACCAGGGCGGGCCGCGTTTCAGTCACCCGCAGGCCGAACTGCCGCGCTACATCATAGGCAAAGCCGGTAGCCCCCATCTTGGGGATAGACTTGCCGCCGGTGGCGATGACCAGGGATTGGCAGTCAACCAACTGTCCGCCGACGTCCAGGGCGAACCCGTCGTTGGTCTTCTCAAGCGCTCCGGCGCTGACCCCAAGCCGCAGCTTCGCGCCGGCGGCCTTCATCTCCGCGAGCAGCATGTCGATGATCTGGCGCGCTCTGTCGTCACAGAACAACTGGCCCAAAGCCTTTTCATGAAAGGCTATGCCGTGCCGTGTCACTAGGCTGATAAAGTCCGCCGGCGTGTAGCGGCTCAGCGCGCTGATGCAGAAATGTGGATTGTCGGAGAGGAAGTTTTTCCGCGCTGCCGTTCCGATATTGGTGAAGTTGCATCGCCCGCCGCCGCTGATACGGATTTTCTCGCCGGGAGCGGACGCATGATCGAGGATCAGCACGCGCCGGCCACGTTTGCCGGCCTCGATGGCGCACATCATCCCGGCCGCGCCGGCACCAATCACAACAACGTCGAAACTCTGATCCATGCAACCCGATAGCACGAAGACTTGCGCGGTTCGCGTCGTCGCTGGAAACTGATGCCAAGATTGCCGTCGGGCGCGAGACGAAACCCCATGAACCGCACCTTGACCGGCCCTGTGCTGGCTGCCCTCGTCGCCTTGCCCCCGGCACCGATCTATACCGACCAGAAGAATCAGCACGGCAAGGCCTGCGAACTCTGCGTAAGCCCTGGCGGACACGTCGCGACCAAGTCTCTCAGCTAGGGGATTTGCCGCCCATGGTTCACCCCGTCTATGCCCAGATGCCGCCGACTATCTTCGACGAGATGAGCGGATTGGCGCGGCAGCACAGCGCCATCAACCTGGGTCAGGGTTTCCCGGACGCGCCAGGGCCATTGCCGATCCTGCAGGCTGCCGCCGAGGCGCTACTGACGGGCTCCAACCAGTATCCGCCGTCGATTGGCCTGCCGGCCCTTCGCCAGGCCGCCGCAGCGCACTACAGGCGAACCCAGGGGCTGGACCTGGATTGGCAGACCCAGGTGGTTGTGACCTCGGGCGCTACCGAGGCGATCGCCAGCGCCTTGTTGGCTCTGGTGCAGGCTGGCGACGAGGTCGGGCTGATCCAGCCGCTCTAC
>CANKEA010000060.1 GCA_947480815.1 Caulobacterales bacterium
CGCCTGCTCTAGAACTTTTTTGTGCTTGGCGTGGGCGGTGACGCCCCGTTTAACGCGTGCCATCTGTCATCCCCCTCTTACAAGCCGTACGGCAGGTAGGATTTGATCGTCTTCGAATCCGAAGCGCTCATCACCTTGGTGCCGCGGTTTTGGCGGATGTACTTGGCGTTATGGCTGATCAGGCGGTGGCGCTTGCCGGCGACGCCCGCCTTCAGCTTACCAGTCGCCGTTATCTTGAAGCGTTTTTTCGCTCCAGACTTGGTCTTCAACTTGGGCATTTTGCTGCGAGGCTTTGCAGCCCCGTCCTCTAGTGAGTGCATAAGAAACCGCCAAGGCATGCCTTTGGCCCGGCGGTTCGCGAAGGCGGCGTGTATAGGGGAAAGGCCTGCGAAAGGCAAGGACGGCGAATTCTAAGACGCCGCGCACCCGGTCCACGTCCGGTGTCCCGCCTGACGGGGGCACCGGTCGAGGCGCATATTACTTGGGGGCCAGCACCATAACCATCTGGCGGCCTTCCATCTTCGGCTCGTGCTCGACCTTGGCTACACTGTCGAAGTCGGCCTTGACCTGCTGTAGCAGGCGCATGCCCAGTTCGGGGTGAGCCATCTCGCGGCCGCGGAAGCGCATGGTGACTTTCACCTTGTCACCTTCCTCGAAGAAGCGGTGCATGGCCTTGGCCTTGACCTCATAGTCGTGGACATCGATCTGCGGACGCAGCTTGATTTCCTTGATTTCCACGACCTTCTGGCGCTTGCGCGCCTCGTTCTTCTTCTTCTGTTCCTGGAACTTGTACTTGCCGTAGTCGAGGATCTTGACCACCGGCGGATCGGCATTGGGCACGATCTCAACCAGATCGAGGCCGGCTTCTTCAGCCGCTTCCAGAGCCGACGAGACGGGCATCACGCCTTGCTTTTCGCCGTTCTGGTCGATCAGCAGGACCTTGGGGACTCGGATCTCGTCGTTAATGCGCGGACCGTCCTTGACGGGGGGCGCTTGCATGGGGCGGCGAATGGGCAGGGCTCCGTTGTGGTTGTGTAGGGTTGCGATATATGACCGCGCCGCCGCCGACTATCAAGCGCCGCCGCAGGGCTTAGCGGGCAATATGGGCTTTATTTGACTTCCCCTGTGGCGCCGCAGCCGAAAGTGGACCTCAGTTTATGGGCGCAGGGCACCGCAAACGCCCGCCTAAAGGCTGCAGGCCCGCCGGATTTAGCGTCCCTGCAGCAGCGATTGCGCCGCGCGCAGCACCATATCGACGGGCAAATCGGCCAGATCGGGGGATTGCAGCACCGTTGCATGGCCGCGCGGCCCGCAAAGGGCGGGGTCGGAGGCGTTTGAAAACAGCGCCAGGGTTGGGGCACCGGCAGCAGCAATCAGATGCAACGGACCGGTGTCATTGCCCACGGCGATGGCGGCGCGCGCGCCCAGCACAGCGATCTGAGCGAAGTCGGTGCGGCCCGTCAGGTCACGGACCGATGGATTGAACTTCTGCATAGCGCGGGCCAGGGCACTTTCTTGCGGCCCTCCGACGACGAGGACATCCAGGCCCATCGTGCGGAACGACGCCGCTAACTGGCCGAACTTCTCTGCCGGCCAGCGTTTTTCTGGCCGCTTGGCCGAGGCTCCAGGTACGAACAGTGCATAGGGCCGGGGTGCCGGGGCACCGGCCATCGGGCGCGGTTCTTTGAACTTGCGCAGTATCCAGGAAAGGTCTGGTGGCGGTGCCGATCCCGGCTCAGTCGGGGCGTCTGGCCAAATTCCCGCGACCTGCAACTGATCCGCCTGGCGCTCTAGGGTGTGCATGCTGTTGCGTTTCTTGTTCAGGTGCCGGTGGCTTGCACCGGCCGCTATGCCCGACCACTGGGGTGGGAAGGGACCAAGCGCCGCGCGCAGGCGGCTAGATCGGCTTGATGTCTGCAGATCGTATACCCGGTCGTAATGGGCCTGGCGCAGCCGCCGCACCAGGGTGAGCCAATCGCCGAAGGTCTCGGGCCGTCCATCAACCTCCACCGCGTTGAAATAGGGCGACAGCTTCGCCACGGCCTCATAGGCGGGCGCGGTCAGTAGGGTGATTTGCGCGCCGGGATGGGCTTGGCGAATCTGTTTCATTGCCGCCAGCGCCAGGACGAAATCGCCCAGTGCCCCCAGCTTGATGACAAGAATCTTGCGGATCGGCCGGCTCATGCCACCGCACCCCTGCGCGCTTGGCGTTTGGCGAGCACCGCGGCATAAATCGCCAGGGTGGCCTCACACATGCTCTCAACCGAATAGAGCTGCCGCGCGCGCATCCGGCCGGCCTCGCCCATGGTTCCACGGCGTTCGGTACCAGCCTCTATCGCGATCTGTAGGGCGTCGGCCCAGGCGATGGCGTCGCCCGGCTTGACCAGCCAGCCGGTTTCGCCCTGAACCACCGTTTCCCGTGCCGCGCCATGGTCGGAGGCCAACACCGCTCGGCCCATAACCTGTGGCTCCACCGCCGTGCGGCCGAAAGCTTCCGGCTCCAGCGATGGTGCCACCGCGAGATTACACAGGGCATAGGCCGCTGGCATGTCGTCACAGTGGCCGACGATCCGCACCTGGCTGCCCACGCCGCGTTTGGCGATCTCATGGTCCAACTCAGCGCGATAGCCGGAGCGGCCCTGGTCATCCCCCGCCAGAATGATCACAAATTGGTCGAGGCCGCGGGCGCGCAGAATTTCCGCTGCCTCGATAATAAGGCTCTGGCCCTTCCAGCGGGTCAGGCGTCCAGCTAACAGGATTACCGGCCTGCGATGGTCGGCGGGCAACTGCCAGGCGCAACGCAGGGCCTCCAGTCTTGCCGCAGTGATCAGGCTGGGGGCGAAGCGTTTGAGGTCGATACCGCGCGGGATGGCAACGACTTTTTCGGGATCGATGGCGTGCTCGCGGATCACATGGTTGCGGGTGAATTCGCTGTTGGCGATGACCATGTCGCCGCGAGTCATCACCGCATTATACCAGCGCTTGAGCGCCGATTTGGCGTTGTAGACCCCGTGATAGGTCGCCACGAAAGGGATTTTCTGGGTACGTGCGGCCCAAAGGGCGCTGAACGCTGGCGCGCGCGAACGGGCGTGAACGATGCTGACGCGTTCGCGCTTAATCAGGTCCGACAGCCGGGCGGCGTTACCCAGCATCACCAGCGGATTCTTCGACTGTATCGGCATCTGTGCCAGGTGCCCGCCCTCGGCCTCCAGTCGGGCCGCCATACGGCCACCGCGCGAGGCGACGACGCACTTGCCCCCGGCATCGACCACCGCGTGCGCGACATCAACCGTCGTCTGCTCGGCCCCGCCCGTTTCGAGTTCGGGCGTTACCTGCAAAAGGGTAAAATCTGGCGGAAGTCGGCTCACGGTTCTCCCATAGCGTTGATGCGAGACGGTAAACAGCGGTTTGGCGGACGAAATGGCGACAGTCCATAACGGTTGAAGTTCCAAGCCCGCAGCTTAGCCTCAGGCGCATGACGCAAGACTTGCAATTCCTCGATCTTCCCGGCGGCAAGATCGCCTATCGCGCCGTAACCGGTTGCGAGCCGACGGTGCTTTGGCTTGGCGGATTTGGTTCCGACCTAGAGGGGACGAAGGCGCAGGTTCTGAGCGATTGGGCCCAGGCGCAGGGCCGGGCCTTCATTCGCTTCGACTATCTTGGTCATGGGCGAAGCGAGGGCCGTTTCGTTGACGGGACGATCAGCCGTTGGCGCCAAGACGCCCTGCACGTGATCGATACTTTGACCGACGGTCCTCTGATCCTGGTCGGGTCCTCCATGGGTGCCTGGATTGCCTGCCTTGCAGCGGTCGTACGCAGCGCGCGTGTTGCCGGCATGGTGCTGATCGCCCCGGCGGCAGATTTTACCAGCGCCCTGGTCGAGCCGCAGCTCTCGCCTGATGCTCGCCACGACCTTGCACGCGATGGCGTATGGCTGCGTCCGTCGGATTATGGCGATCCTCAGCCGATCAGCCGGGCGCTGCTGGAAGACGGTGCCCGTTGGTCAATCTTGCCCGGCCCGATTCCAATCGCCGTGCCCGTGCGAATCCTGCAAGGACGCGAAGATCCTGACGTGCCCTGGGCCCATGCGCTCGCCCTGTTTCAGGCCCTAGAAAGCCAAGATCAGGTGTTCAGCCTTATCCGCGACGGCGATCATCGGCTGTCGAGACCTAGCGATTTGAAGCGTATCATCGGGGCCGTCGAAGAACTGGCTACCTATAGCGACGCTGAAGGTTGAAGATCGTATCGCGATGAACCTGGAGATTCGCCCATGAAACACCTGCCCAATATCCTCACAGGCGGACGCCTGGCCCTGGCCCTGTTCATGTTCATCGCCGTGGCCCTCGCCGTGGGCGGCTTTCCGCCGATCAGCGACCGCCTTACCCCCGAGGCGCAATTTTCGCTGCAACGCTTTGCGGTTATCGCCTTCTTCGTGGCGGGCATCACCGACTTCTTCGACGGCTGGCTGGCGCGCAAGCTGAACGCGACCAGTCTCTGGGGGGCCATCCTCGATCCGATCGGTGACAAGGTTCTGGTTTGCGGGGCCATCCTGGCCCTGATGGCCATGAACGTGAACCCGACGACCTACCTGCCCTGCGCCTTGATCCTGTTCCGCGAATTCACCGTCAGCGCCCTGCGCGAGGTTTCCGCGGCCAAGGGCGTCAGTCTGCCTGTCACCGTACTGGCCAAGTGGAAGACGACCCTGCAGATCGTCGCCATTGGTTGCGAACTTGTGGTGGTCTCCTGGTCGGCGTTTGGCCTACCGCCAGAGCTGCAGAGTGGCGCGACCTACTCCGCCGACATACTGCTTTGGGTCGCCACCACGGTCACATTGATCACGGGCGCCCAGTACTGGGAAGCGGCGCGTGTGAAGCTGATGGAGCTGTAGGCAGGGGATCTTCCGGCAAGGGAATGAACTCGTGATGGTCTGCCGAGGGCAGGGCCATTCGTCCGGCCTTCCAGTCGGCTTTGGCCGCCTCGATGCGGTCCTGGCTTGAGGCAACGAAATTCCACCACAGAATGCGTGGCCCCACACTCTCCCCACCTAGCAGCATGACGGTCGAGGGTTCGATGGCTTTTACCGCCACGGTCCCGCCGGTCTTGAGCACCGCCATCTGGCCCTGATGGATGGTGATCCCGTCGATCTCCACACTGCCGCGCGCCACATAGGCAGCCCGCTCGGGGTGGTCTGCCGGAACCCCGCCCGTAACCCCGGCGTCCAGCTCCCAGTGCACATAGAGCAGCGGCGAGGGGGTCTTCACCTTGGCCGTGATCCCAAAAGCATTGCCGGCGATCAGCCGCGTGGTCACACCGCCATGGCTATCGATGGGCAAGTCGTCATCGCCATGATGGGCGAAGGAGGGCGCATCGTCCTCGTTCTCGACCGGAAGCGCCACCCAGGCCTGCATGCCGTGCATGGTGATCCCCGCAGCGCGCACGTCGGCGTCGGTGCGTTCTGAATGGACGATACCTCGGCCAGCGGTCATCCAGTTCACTTCCGCCGGCAGGATCGGCGCATCGTTGCCCAGATTGTCGAAGTGGCGGATGCGGCCCTCGAACAGGTAGGTTACGGTGGATAGGCCGATGTGCGGATGCGGCCGCACGTTCAGCCCCTCTGCGCCAGGTTGGAAATGCGCCGGCCCCATGTGGTCGAGAAACGCGAATGGCCCAACCATGCGGTGTTTGGCGAAGGGCAGGATGCGGCCCACCTCGAACCCGCCCAGGTCCTTGCGCTTGGCGTCGATGATCAGCTCAATCATTTGTCGACCTACACAGCGGCGTTGATCAGGTTCAAGGCGATGGCGGTGGTGTCCTTCACACCGCGAATAACGATGTGGCTCTCGATGTTCGAGATCAGGCCCAAAGACAGCATTTCATTGCGCTCGAACTCGTCGAAGGCGCGCATGTCGCGGGTGATCACACGCAGTTGGTAATCGGCCGAACCCGTTACCGTTGCGCATTGCACCACCTCGGGCCATCCCATTACCGCACGGTCGAAGGCGTCGAGGTTTTCCTTGCTGGGCAGGGTCAGCTTCACTGAGCAAAAGACTTCGAACCCCAGGCCCAGTTTTTCGCGGTTCAGAATGGTCACTCGCCGCTTGATCAGCCCAGCGTCTTCCATCCGCTTGATGCGCCGCCAGCACGGGCTGGATGACAGCCCCACCTTCTCGGCCACCTCGGCCACCGGCAGGGCGGCATCGTCCTGGATAATGCTCAGGATCTTGGCATCTATGGCGTCGAGCGTTTCGGTCATGCGGCTATCCTTGGGCTTTCCTCGCCCAGCCCAAGCTATAGGCTAGCACCGCTGAGGGCCAGTCCGCCGCACGATCATTGCGCCAGTTTGATCCTAGGTGGAACTTCCAGGTCGGATCGGGCTTGGATCAAGGGTAATCCTTGCGGAGGCGGACATGGCATTCGATTTCGATGCGACGGTGGTCGGGGCGGGTGCCGTTGGGCTGGCGGTAGGCCGGGCCCTGACCCGGCGCGGGCTGACGGTGCTAGTTTTGGAATCCAAACCGCACATCGGCGAGGGCGTGTCTTCGCGCAATTCGGAGGTGATCCACGCGGGGTTCCAGTACCCGACCGGATCGCTGAAGGCCAAATTCTGCGTTGAGGGTCGCAGGATGCTCTACGCCTACCTTGACGAGCGCGGTGTTGCCTACAAGCGCTGCGGTAAGCTGGTCGTTGCGACCGAAGAGTCCGACATCCCCAAGATCGAAGCCCTGCTCGACCAGGGCCGCCTAAACGGCGTCGAAGGCATTGAGGCGATCACCGGGCCTCAGGCCATGGCGCTGGAACCCGGCCTCAAGGCTGTGGCCGCCCTAACCTCGCCGCAGAGCGGCCTGTTCGCTAGCCACGACTACATGCTGAACCTGCAGGGCGAGATCGAGGCTGGCGGTGGTGCCGTGGTCCTGTCGACGCCGTTCGAAGGCGCTGTTTGCGTGAAGGGTGGCGGGTTCAGGGTCTGCTCAGGCGGTCAGGAACCGACAACCCTCACCTGTCGCCTACTGGTGACAGCCCCCGGCCTGTCGGCCCAGGCCGTGGCCGCGCGGATCGAGGGCTTTCCGCCCGA
>CANKEA010000061.1 GCA_947480815.1 Caulobacterales bacterium
AGGCGCGCGCGCCTTACCTTTGAGCCATGACAGCTCAGTTTGTAGCCCCTTCCTTGCTCGATGCCGCCGGCGTCGACCCCAAGTCCGCCCAGGACGTGCTTGGCGACGCGCTCGCCGGTGCCGACGATGGCGAACTGTTCCTCGAGCGTGCCGAAAGCGAGAGCTTCGTGTTCGACGATGGGCGACTGAAGACCGCCTCATACGATGCCAGCGAAGGCTTCGGCCTGCGCGTCGTGGCCGGCGAAACGGCCGGTTACGCCCATGCTTCAGAGATTTCCCTGCCCGCCATTACCCGCGCCGCCCAGAGCGCGCGGCTAGCCAAGCGAGGCTATAGCGGCGTAGCCGCCGAGGGCCCGCGCCCGACCAATGCCAAGCTCTATGGCGAGGAAAATCCGGTCAGCGACCCCGCCTTCGCCGACAAGGTGGCGCTGCTGCAGGAGATCGACGCCTTCGCCCGCAAGCGCGATTCTCGGGTCTGCCAGGTGATGGCCAGCCTGCACGGTGAGCGCCGCGTGGTGGAAATCCTGCGCGCCGACGGGCGACTGATTCGCGATGTGCGCCCGCTGGTGCGGGTGAATGTTCAAGTTACCGTCGATAAGGATGGACGGCGCGAGACCGGCTCGTCCGGCGCGGGCGGCCGCGCCAGCTTCGACGCCTGGATCAGCCCTGAAAAATGGCAGGACCAGGTTGACGAGGCTCTGCGCCAGGCGGTGGTCAACCTTGATGCCATTTCTTGCCCCGCCGGCGAGATGGACGTGGTGATCGGACCGGGCTGGAACGGGGTTCTGCTGCACGAGGCTATTGGACATGGCCTCGAGGGCGACTTCAATCGCAAGGGAATCAGCGCCTTTTCCGGCAGAATTGGCGAGCATGTCGCCGCAAAGGGCGTGACCGTATTCGACGACGGCTCGATCCCGGGCCGCCGCGGCTCGCTGACCATCGACGACGAAGGCACCCCGACCAGCCGAACCATCCTGATCGAGGACGGAATCCTGGTGGGCTACATGCATGATCGCATGAGCGCCCGCCTGATGGGAATGCAGGCCACGGGCAATGGCCGGCGTCAATCCTATGCCCACATGCCCATGCCGCGCATGACCAACACCGGCATGTTGGCCGGCGAACATGACCCAGCCGAGATGATCGCGTCGATGAAGCGCGGCCTCTACTGTTCCAACTTCGGGGGCGGCCAGGTAGACATCACCAACGGCAAGTTCGTGTTCCAGTGCACCGAGGCCTACATGGTCGAGGACGGCAAGATCACGTCGCCGGTAAAGGGGGCCACCCTGATCGGCGACGGCCCTAGCGCCCTGACCCGTGTCACCATGATCGGCAACGATTTCGACTTCGATCCCGGAATCGGCGTCTGCGGCAAGTCCGGCCAGGGCGTGCCGGTCGGCGTGGGCCAACCGTCAGTGAAAATCGCAGGGCTTACCGTGGGCGGAACCTCGCTCTAACGCGGGCGTCAGCAGACCATCCGTATCCTACGAATCGCCCGAGGATTCCCCCAGCGCTCGCGTCCAGCGGTAGAGGCTGAAGGCCAGGACGACGAACCCGACCAGGCCCAGCCAAGTGGCTGGGGTCTCAAAATTTTGTACCACGGCAAAGGGCTCGCCCTTGCCGGTGGCGACGATGATCCCGGCCAAGACCACGCTGAACAGGCTCTCGCCAACGATTAGACCCGAGGCCAGCAGCACCCCAAGCCGACGCGCCGCCTCCGGCCTCTTGCCTTGGGCGCACCACCGGTCATAGGCCCAGCCCGCAAAGGCACCGACAATCACAGGCGTGGTCACCCCGGTGGGCAGATAGATCGCCAAGCCGACGGCGAGCGGGGGCAAGCTGAAGCGGCTCGTGCGACGTAGGGTCTCGTTGATGGCAATCAGCACGGCCCCGAGCAGAGCGCCGATGCCGATCAGACTCCAGTCGAGGTTGCCCTCGATTACCCCCTTGGCCAGGGTCGAGATCAGGGTGGCCTGGGGCGCGGGAAGGGGCTGCGAGGCCACGGCGACGACATTGGGCGCGCCGGCGAAGCCATAGGCGTGGTTCAACAGATCGAGGACCGGCGAGATCACCAGCGAGCCAGCCACCACGCCAATCACCAGCGCCACCTGTTGGCACCAAGGCGTCGCCCCGACCAGTTGGCCCGTCTTGAGGTCTTGCAGATTGTCATTGGCCGAGACGGCGACGGCTATGATGATCGAGGTTACAAACAGGGCGAAGGCCACCAGGGCATGTCCGTCCGGATCCCAGCCCGTGCCCTTGGCCAGGGCCGCCAGCACCACGGCCGAGCCCAGCACCGCAAGAATGCCCACGCCTGAAACGGGGCTCTGCGATGTGCCAATCAACCCGGCCATATAGCCGCAGACCGCTGCCACGAAGAAACCGCCAACGATCACATAGCCGATGGTGATGGCGATCAGACTGCCCGTATGTGGGCTCAGAACTGTGCCGACTAAAAAGGCATGGACCAGGAAGCCTACCGGAATCAAACAGGCCAGGCTGACGATGGCCATAATCCCAATCGGGATGTCGCGTTCGGTCAGGGGGAGGGTTTCGTCACCGGCCTGCATGCGGGATTGCGCCGCCAGGGCGTTGTTCAGGCCGGTCCAGATCGGTCCTGCCAGCTTGCCCAAGGTCCAGACCGCCGCCGCGGCAATGGTCCCGGCCCCGATAAACCGCACCTGTGTCTTCCAAATGGTGGTCGCGGCCTCAGCCGCCGGGCCGGTCACATGGTGCAAAACCGTGAGCAGGGGCGTGGCGATACCCCAGGAAATGATCAGCCCGGTCAGAATGGCCACGCCAACTGTGACGCCCATCAGGTGGCCTGCGCCCAGCAGGGCCAAAGACAGCGAACCGCCGATACCCGTGGCCGCAGGGCCGATACGAAAGAAGGCGTTGACCTCGGCGGCCGCCAGTTTCATGGCGGCGGCCAGACTGTAGCCCGCGGCGGCGACGGCACCGGTGATCAGGGTCTTGAGCCCTGCCGTCTCTTCCTGCGCACCCGATCGAGTTCCTGAACCGACCTTGATCACTTCGGCGGCGGCGACACCCTCCGGGTAGGGCAGGTCCGATTGCACCACCAGGGCCCGTCGCAGCGGAATGGTGAACATCACGCCCAAAATGCCGCCCGAAGCGCAGATGCCGAAGGTCAGCCAAAAGGGGAAATTGGTCCACCAGCCCACCATCACCAGGCCAGGCAGCACAAAGATCACCGACGCCATGGCACCAGCGGCCGAGGCCACCGTCTGGACGATATTGTTTTCTTGGATAGTTACCCCGCCGAACCGCTGCAGTAGAGCCATGGAAATCACCGCGGCTGGAATTGCCGTGGAAAAGGTCAGGCCAACCTTCAGCCCCAGATAGACGTTGGCGGCCGTGAACACTGCCGTGATCGCCACCCCCAGGATTATTCCGCGCAGGGTCAGTTCATTGCGGTTCAAGTCAGGGGCTCCAGGGTTATCACCACCCAGTCGGTCAGGCGCGCGAACCTTACCAATAGGCGCAGTCGCTGAAGGCTGCGGCGACATTGCCGTTCCATTCGCCGTGGAATTTCTTCAGCAGGCGCTCGGCCGGTGTGATCCCGGTCTCGGCTATGGCCTCCAGCACTTCAAGATGGCCGGTTTCGTCATTTGCGGCATTGGACGCCTGCGCCCGACTGGCCAGACCCTGCTTGGCGATGGCGACCATATCGACCGCCACATCGCGAACCGTTCGTCCAGCCACGATCGCCTTCAATCCCAGCCGCGGCACATCAGCGCGAAGACGAGCGCGATCCTCTGCCGTCCAGCCGTTGATCAGCGACAGGGCCGCTTTCAAGGCGGCGTCATCGTAGAAAATGCCCACCCACAGCGCCGGCAAGGCCACCAGCATGTCGAGCGGCCCGGCGTCGGCACCGCGCATTTCAAGATAGCTCTTGAGGCGCACTTCCGGGAACAGGGTACTGGTGTGGTCGATCCAATCCTTCAGGTGCGGGCGTTCGCCTGGCAGGGCTGGCAGGCGGCCGTCCATGAAATCACGGAAAGACTGGCCGGCGGCGTCGATATATTTGCCGTCGCGCTTGACGAAATACATCGGCACATCGAGCGCATAGCGGGCATAGGTCTCGAAGCCAAAGCCGTCTTCGAATACGAAATCCAGCAGGCCGGTGCGGTCGGGATCGGTGTCGGTCCAGACGTTCGCGCGCGTGCTCAAAAAGCCGTTGGGGCGCCCTTCGGTGAAGGGCGAGTTGGCGAACAGGGCGGTGGCGATAGGTTGCAGCGCAAGGCTGGCGCGAAACTTGCATACCATGTCGGATTCGGAGCCGAAATCCAGATTGGCCTGTACCGTGCAGGTGCGCAGCATCATATCGAGGCCAAGGCCGCCCACCTTGGGCATGTAGCGCCGCATAATATCGTAGCGCCCCTTGGGCATGACTTCGGCCTGGTCGCGGCGGATGGTGGGGTGGAAGCCAAGGGTCAAGAAGCCAAGGCCGAGGTCACCGCCGATGGCCTTGGTCTCATCCAGATGGCTGACCGTCTCGTCATGGATCTGATGAATCGTTTCCAGCGGCGCACCGGAAAGTTCGAACTGGCCGCCGGGCTCCAGGCTGATGTTCGCGCCGCGCCGCTCCAGGCCGATGACGGTCTGGCCTTCCATGACCGGTTTCCAGCCAAAGCGGTCTTGCAGCCCCTGCATGAGGGCGTGAATGCCATTTGGCCCATCATAGGCGACGGTCGAATAATCGGCGCGGTGGAAACCGAACTTCTCGTGCTCGGCGCCAACGCGCCAAGTGTTGGCAGGCTTGCAGCCGTCGGCGAACCACGCCGTGAGGTCTTCGGGCGTCAAGGGCCGCTCGTCGATCACTGCGTCCATGCGCTACTCCCTAGATCCGGCCAAACACGCCGCCGGGCGTTCTTGAAAACTGCTCTAGCTGTTGTGGCGGTTGGACGCCACCGGATCGGCACCGCGCCAGTCACCCATCGCCGCCTGCCAAAGCGTCATGGCGGCGATGGCGGCGGTGTCAGACCGCAGTATACGCGGCCCGAGCGTCACTGGCGTGACATTGGGCATGGCACGCAAGACAACTCGCTCTTCAGGCGCAAAACCGCCCTCGGGCCCTATCAGGATCGACCAGCCGCCGCCCTCACTGGCCGTTGCGGTTCGCAGCCCCTGCAGGACGTCTGGCGCCTCGCCGGCCTCATCGCAGTACAAAAGACCACGTTCGGCGGGAAAGGCGCTCAGGATTCGGTCGAGTTTCTGCACCTCGACGATTTCCGGTACATCCAGCCGACCGGTCTGTTCAGCGGCCTCTTCGGCTATGGCCGAAAGACGTTCGACCCTAGCGCGGTCGGCATTCGAACGACGAGACTGAGCCAGGACAACCCGGCGCGCACCCAACTCGGCGGCCTTTTCTACGATGGTTTCCAGGCGGGACCGCTTGACCATGGCGATAATCAGATCGAGGTCAAGCCCCACGGTCTGGGGCCGGTTCAGTCCGGTGCAGAGCAGGGCAACCCCACGCTTGGTCGCGTCGCTGAGCACGGCCCGCCACTCACCATCCCGGCCATTGAACAGCAAGACTTCACCGCCGAGGGTCAGCCGCATCACGGCCGTCAGGTACCGGGCCTGGTCCGGACGGGGGTCCACGCGCGCGCCCAGTGCCAAGACATCGGAAACGAAAAGCCGGATCATTGGCGATGATCTAGGGTCGAATGCTTCGCTTCGCCAGTAGCCGCGTTTAAGGTCCCCACGCTAAGGGGGAACATCATGTCCAGATACAAAGACCAGTTGATCGCCCTTCAGGCCGGCTTGGTCGCGCTCCAGCAACAGGCCATCGCGTCCGGCGAGCGTATCGTTGTTGTGCTGGAGGGCCGCGACACCGCCGGCAAGGACGGGGCTATAAAACGGATCGCCGAACATATGTCGGTGCGTAACACCCGCATTGTCGCCCTGCCTAGGCCTTCAGATGTTCAACGCGGCCAGTGGTATTTTCAGCGCTATATCGATCAGCTGCCGACCGCTGGCGAGGTCGTTATCTTCAATCGCTCCTGGTACAATCGGGCGGGCGTGGAGGTCGTGATGGGGTTTTCTACCCCCGAGGAGCAGGCACAGTTCCTCGAACAGGCGCCGGACGTGGAAAAACTGCTGGTCGATTCGGGCATCCGCCTGATCAAGCTGTGGCTCGATGTCAGCCGCGAGGAGCAGGCCAAGCGCCTCAAGGCGCGCCGCACCGATCCGTTGAAGGCTCTGAAGATCAGCCCGCTCGACGCCGTCGCCGAGGACCGCTGGAAAGATTACACCAAGGCCAGAGACAGGATGCTGCTCGCAACGCACACGCCCTATGCACCTTGGATATGCGTCCGCGCCGACCATAAGAAGCCTGCGCGGCTGGCGATTATTCGCCACCTGCTTTTGACCCTTGGTGGTAAGGATAAGACCCTACGCAAGGTGGCCGGGGAGAACGATCCTGCCGTGCTGTTTGAGTTCGAGGCCGCAGCCTTGGCCGATGGACGGCTTGAGCGATGATCGAGCCCCTCCCCGACGCGACGGCGGACAACTGGGTTGATCTCTACACCAAGGGAAAGCTGCGCACCTGGCTTAAGGTTGGCCGCTATGACCGGCCGGTCGGGATATGGCTTTTGATGCTGCCAGCACTCCAGGGGGTGGCCCTGGCGGCTTCCGAAAAGGGCCGCTGGCCCAACATCTGGCTCCTGTTCAGCATGGCGCTGGGGGCCGCGCTGATGCGCGCTGCCGGCTGCGCCTACAACGACCTGATCGACCGCAAGATCGACCGGCAGGTGGCCCGCACCGCCCTGCGGCCCCTGGCTGCTGGCGAGGTGACCTGGCCCGGCGTGCTGGCCTACATCGTCACCCTGAGCTCGATCGCTTGCTTCATCCTGCTTAAC
>CANKEA010000062.1 GCA_947480815.1 Caulobacterales bacterium
CCTCTTCGAAGGCCATGACCAGCTCGACATTGTCGAGGCTGTCGGCTCCCAGATCATCAATAAAGCTGGCTTTTTCGGTGACCTTTTCCGGATCGGCGTCCAGGTGTTCGATGACGATCTTACGCACGCGCTCAAGAATGTCGGACATTAGTTTATCGTCCCTCTCTGACTAACCACTCCGCCGGGCCACATCTGCGCCACGGGCGGGAAATTCGAAATCTCGCTATCATATCGTTGTGGGGGTGACTAGCGTCCCCCGGCCTTAGATCATGGCCATTCCGCCGTTCACATGCAGGGTCTGACCCGTCACATAAGCAGCTTCGTCAGAGGCCAGATACACTACGGCGGCGGCGATTTCACCCCCCGATCCGAGCCTTCCTGCCGGTATCTTGCCTAAAATCGCCTCGCGTTGCGCGTCATTAAGCGCATCCGTCATAGGACTTTCAATGAATCCAGGGGCAATTGCGTTGACGGTGATTCCCCGCGAGCCGACTTCCTGCGCCAGCGACTTGGAAAATCCAATCATCCCAGCCTTTGACGCGGCGTAATTGCTCTGGCCCGGATTGCCGGTAACGCCCACCACCGAGGTGATTCCAATGATACGGCCTGCGCGGCGGCGCATCATGCCTTTGGTCACTGCGCGGCTGAGGCGGAAATAGCTTTCGAGGTTGACGGTAATCACCGTCTGCCAGTCCTCATCCTTCATGCGAACCAGGATTTGGTCTCGGGTGACGCCGGCGTTGGCAACGAGGATGTCCAGCGGCACGCCGGCCGCCTCTTCGGCCGCGCCCACGAGGGCATCGACAGCCACCGGGTCGGAAAGATTGCAAGCAACAGCCACGCTGCCCGGCAAATCCGCCGCTAAGGCATCAAGCGCCTCTTGGCGCGTACCCGACAGCACCACCCTGGCACCCGCCGCATGCAAGGCCTTGGCAACAGCGCCGCCGATGCCGCCTGTTGCGCCGGTGACCAGGGCGGTCTTTCCCGTCAGATCAAACATGGCGTTATCCTTAAAGCGTGGCGGCGAAGGCTTCGAGATCAGCCGGACCATTCAGAGATACCGCGTCGGCGTCTGGAACGATCCGCTTGGCGATTCCCGACAGCACCTTACCGGAACCCGCCTCAGCGAGCCGAGTCACCCCGCCCGACTCGGCCAGCCAGAGCATGCTCTCACGCCAGCGCACGCGGTCGGTCACCTGCTGCACCAGCATGATGCGGATAGCTTCGGGATCGAGTGTCGGCCGGGCGGTGACATTGGCCACCAGCGGCGCGCGCGGAGCCAGGATAGTCGCGGACGCCAAGGCGTCTGCCATTTCATCGGCAGCCGGTTGCATCAGCGGGCAATGAAAGGGAGCAGAGACTGGCAGAGGAATTGCCCGTGCGCCCATTGCCTTGGCGGCTTCGATAGCTTTTTCGACCGCAGCCGTGTCACCGCTGATCACGACATTGCCGTTGTTATTGTCATTGGCGACGGTGCAGAGTCCAACCTTAGAGCCCTCCGCGGCTGCCGCCTCAGCCAGGGCCACATCGGTCTTCGGGCCGATCAGAGAGGCCATCGCCCCGGCACCCACAGGCACAGCGCGCTGCATGGCCTGGCCGCGCAGCTTGAGCAGACGAGCCGTGTCGCTCAGTGTCATGGCACCGGCGGCGCATAGGGCCGAATATTCACCAAGCGAATGGCCGGCGACGAAGGCGGCTTTAGCGATGCCAATGCCGAAGTCCTTCTCCAGCACTCGCATGATGGCCAACGAAACAGCCATCAAAGCCGGCTGAGCGTTTTCGGTCAGGGTGATGTCCTCGGCAGGGCCCTCACGCATCAGTGCAAAGAGCTTCTGGCCCAGCGCATCGTCAACTTCCTGAAAAACTTCTCTCGCGCTGCCGAACGCGTCAGCCAGGTCCGCGCCCATACCAATCGACTGGCTACCCTGTCCGGGGAAGAGGAAGGCAAGGGTCATGAAAATTTCCGTGTCGGCTCAAATACGGCGGCAGGGTTAAGGGAAAGACGCCAACGGAGCAAGCTTTCGGGGCTGTGGCGCTGAACGCGGACTGGCGCCATAGTGTTCCTTCAGCCTCTCTTGCCGCCCCCACAACCTGAGGAAATGCCATGAATAAGTTGCTCGCCCTCGCGGCCGCCTCGGCCCTTTCAATCAGCCTGGCCGCCCCTGCCCTCGCCGCCCTGCCGGTCGGTGCCGCCGCTCCGACCTTTAAGAGCACTGTGGCCATGGCCGGAAAAGACACATCGTTTGATCTTGCAGCAGCCCTGAAGAAGGGCCCGGTTGTGCTCTATTTCTTCCCCGCCGCCTTTACCGCCGGCTGCACAGCTGAAGCCCACGAGTTCGCTGAGGCCACCGACGATTTCAACAAGGCCGGCGCCACGATCGTTGGCATGACCATGGGCAATACCGACCGCATCGCCGAGTTCTCCAAACTCGAGTGCCGCGACAAGTTCGCTGTCGGCGCCGCGAGCGCTGAGGTGGTCAAGGCCTATGACGCCGCCAATGCGACGCGCCCAGGAATGACTGGCCGGATTTCATATGTGATCAACAAGGGCGGCAAGATCGCCTACGTCCACAACGACCCCAATTTCGCCGGCCACGTGTCAGGCGCGCTTGAGAGCGTGAAAACGCTGGCCGCGAAATAGCCGATTGCGTCGCGTTCTGGACCGCCAATCGCCAGACGGCCTCCGACAGCCCGGCCAACCCGCATAGAATGGGTTCTGGTCGGGCCCGAAGTCCGCAGAGCGCGCTGTGCACTGCGGCGACCTCGAATCGTATCCGCCTTGCTAGGCGACGGTTTTTCCCCTACTAGCCCTCCCCCTCATGGAAGGCGGTCTTGATCGGGTTTGTCCCGAGCCAAGATCCATCGTGACCAGCGGACTTCCGCCGCCGGCCGCGCCGCCCTCCGCAACGGAAGAAGGAACCTATGGCCAAATACGAACACGTGGTCATTGCCCGGCAAGATATCTCGCCGCAGCAAGCCGAAGCTCTGAACGAGCAAATCAAGACCCTTATCGAAGAGAATGGCGGCCACATCGCCAAGATCGAGTACTGGGGCCTGCGCAACCTGACCTATCGCATCAAGAAGAACCGCAAAGGGCATTATTCTTTGCTGGCCATCGATGCCCCCGCCCCGGCGGTGAAGGAACTGGAGCGTCAGCTGGGCATCAACGAAGACGTTCTGCGGTACATGACCATCCGCATGGATGAGCTGAACCTGGAGCTCTCTCCGATACTGGCCAAACGCGAGCGCGAACGCGAACGCGAACGCCGCTTCGACGACGTTCCGGTCTAGGAGAACACGAACATGTCAGACGAAACCGCTCCCGGCGCCGAAGGCGGTGCCCGCCGCCCCTTCTTCCGCCGCCGCAAGGTGTGCCCGTTCTCCGGCTCCGACGCGCCTCCCATCGACTATAAGGACGTCAAGCTGTTGCAGCGCTACATCTCTGAGCGCGGCAAGATCGTGCCGTCGCGCATCACCGCCGTCTCGGCCAAGAAGCAGCGCGAACTGGCGCGGGCGATCAAACGCGCCCGCTACCTGGCCCTGCTCCCCTACGTTGTGAAGTGAGGGCGCAACCATGAAAGTTATTCTTCTTGAGCGCGTCGAGCGCCTCGGCGCCCTGGGCGACACGGTAAAGGTAAAGGACGGGTTCGCTCGTAACTTCCTGCTGCCGCGCTCCAAGGCCCTGCGCGCCACCCCGGCCAATCTGGCTTCGTTCGAAGCCCAAAAGGCGACGATCGTCGCGCGGAACGACAAGGACCGCGAAATCGCCGAAAAGGCCGGCGAGGCCCTGGACGGCACCTCCTACATCCTGATCCGTCAGGCCGGCGAAAGTGGGCAATTGTACGGCTCGGTTAGCGGCCGCGACGTGGCCGATGCCGTCAACGCCGATGGCGGCAAGGTCGAGCGCAGCCAGGTCATCCTGGATAAGCCGATCAAGACCCTGGGCGTCCACGCTGTGAAGGTTCGCCTGCACGCCGAGGTAACCATCAGCGTCAACCTCAACATCGCCCGCAGCCAGGACGAAGCCGAGCGTCAGGCGCGCGGCGAAAACGTGGTCACGTCTCAATTCGAGGAAGACCGCCTGGCCGACGAGGCAGCCGCTAAGGATATGCTCGAAGGCGGCGCTGGTCAGTTCGAGGGCGACCTCGGCCGCGACTAGGCGTTTTCTATAATAGCCGACTTCTGGAAACGGCGCGGAGCGATCTGCGCCGTTTTCTTTTTGCCTGGCTAAAAATGCAACCGCCGGGCGCTCCACCCTGGAACGTTGCAAAATGGTGACGTTTTTTTGAAAATGCGACAACTGGGACACAGCGATTTGCGGCGGCACGTACTAAGTTGTCAACAATAGGGAGTCAGCCGCTAGGTAAGGCGCGAAAGCGCCGTCTGGCTTTTCATAAGAACTAAAGGACAAATCTAAATGCGTTATCGCAATCTTCTTCTCGCCGCGGCATCGGTCGGCTGCCTTGTCATCAGCACGGGTGCGTTCGCCCAAACGGCGGCAGCCAGCGACGTGGACACGGTCGTCGTTACCGGCACCCGGATCGCACGCTCCCGCCTCGACACGGTTGCGCCGGTCGACGTGGTGGACAGCACAGCCCTGACCCGGCAGGCTACCCCGGAGCTTGGGCAAGCCCTGGCCAACCTCGCCCCATCTTTGGATTTCCCACGCCCTGCGATCACAGACGGTACGGACTCGGTTCGTCCCGCCACACTGCGCGGCCTCGCGCCGGATCAGGCGCTGGTGCTGATGAACGGCAAACGCTACCACGCCTCAGCGCTGGTTAACGTCAACGGCTCGATAGGGCGCGGCTCGGCTGCCGTCGACCTGAACACCATCCCCACCGCCGCCCTGAACACCGTCGAAATTCTGCGCGACGGTGCCTCTGCCCAGTACGGCTCGGACGCGATCGCCGGCGTCATCAACATGCGCCTGCGTGAAGCCCGAAGCGGTGGTTCGGCCAACGCCTCGTTCGGCCAGTATGACACCGTGGTAAAGACGGCCCGTAACCCCAGCGGCCGCCACGCTAACGATGGCAACACCTGGCAGCTCAGCGGTTGGCAAGGCCTGCCAATCGGTGCCGACGGCTTCATGACCGTGTCGGCGGACTATACCTTCCGCAACCCGACCAACCGTTCCGACTTTGATCCTCGTGCAGCCGGTGGCAGCGGCACGCGCGTCACCGCGCGCTTCGGCGACCCGCAGGTTGAGAGCAAGACCCTGTTCTTCAACGCCGGCGTGCCACTTGACGACAATTGGAAAGCCTATGCCTTCGGTAGCTGGCAGAACCGCGTGGGCAATAGCGCCGCCAATCCGCGCCTAGGCGACAATGCCAATAACGTGCTGGCCATCTATCCGACCGGCTTCTTGCCGAAGATCGGTACCGATATAACAGACTTAAACCTGGCCGGCGGTTTCAAGGGTGACATTGCGGGTTTCACCTCTGACTTCAGCATCTTCTACGGCGGAAACAAGGTCGACTATACCACATTTGACTCGGTTAATGCCTCACGCGGCGCGACCTCGCCGACCAGCATGTATGCCGGCCAAATGAACTACGGCCAGACCGTATTCAACGCCGACTTTACCCACCCGCTGGCCTTCGGTTTCAAGGCCACCAACCTGGCGTTCGGCCTCGAACACCGGATGGAACGCTATGAGATCATGGCCGGTGACCCCGCCAGCTATGATTTCGGCGGCATCGTCGGCAAGGGCGCGGGGGCCCAGGGCTTCCCAGGCTTCAAGCCAAGCAACGTGGTGAGCCCGCACCGCAACAGCCAGTCGGCCTATATCGATCTGGACAATCAGTTCACCGATAAGTTCGACGTCGACGTGGCGGCCCGTTTCGAGCGCTACTCCGATTTTGGCGATACCTCGACCTATAAGATCGCCGGACGCTACGACATCCTCGAAGGCTTCGCGATCCGCGGTGCCGCCTCGACGGGCTTCCGCGCGCCTTCGCTACAGCAGTCGTACTTCACCGCCACCTCGACCAACTTTATCGCCGTTAACGGCGTGAGCACTGCGGTAGACGTGGGCACCTTCCCGGCCACAGCGGCCGTGTCCCGCGCCCTGGGTGGCCAGCCGCTGGAGCCGGAAAAATCCAATAACTATTCGCTGGGCTTCGTCTACCATAAGGGCCCGATTGAGGTGACGGTCGACGCCTATCAGATCAACATCGACAATCGGATCGTGCTGTCTGAGAACATCCAGGGCACGCCCACCGGTACGGCGACGGCCGTGGCGATTTACAACCTGATCAACTCCACTCCAGGCAGCGCGCTAGGCGCTGCGCGCTTCTTCATCAACGGCGTGAACACCGAAACCAAGGGTGTGGACATCGTCGGGCGCTATCGCCTGCCGACCGACAACCTCGGCCGCTTCGACTTCACCTTGGCGTCGAACTTCAACGGCACCGACGTGAAGAAGATTCCAACCACCAAGCAACTGTCGGCCCTGCCGGTGCCGCCGATCCTGTTCGATCGCGGCAATCGTCTGACCTTCGAGAAGGGCACCCCCGCCCAGAAGTTCGTGGGCACGATCGACTGGAGCATGAGCCGCTACAGCATCACCGCCAAGGCGACCAAGTACGGTACGGTGCTGATCCCAGGCGCAACCAACGCCAATGCCAACCTGGACTATCGCTCGGGCGCGCATACTTTGGCCGACCTCGAGGGCCGCGTGGAACTGCCCTACAACCTGACCTGGGCACTCGGCGTGAACGACCTGATGGACGAATATCCCAATCAGGCCCCGACCATCGTCAACACCAACGGCCCGGTTGGTTTCCCGAGCTTCTCGCCGTTCGGCTTCAACGGCCGCTATGTCTACAGCCGCCTGTCGGTGAAGTGGTAAATCGAACCCACGACGTAGAAAACCTTTAGC
>CANKEA010000063.1 GCA_947480815.1 Caulobacterales bacterium
CCGTCCTGCCCGATGGCGTTCACGCTTCGCGCTCACCGCAGGCCGGGTTGGAACTTTTGTTCGACCTTTTGACACTTGACGATGTCCTGTCCCAGCGTGGGTTGGAGCCACCGCCGATACTGACCCGTGCAATCGACCGGCTGTCGAATGCCGTGCGTTTTTTCACCTTAAGTGACGGCCACCTCGCGTCTTTCCAGGGTGGACAGTCGGTGCGCGCCGCCCGGATCGCCGCTGCCTTGGCGCAGGATTCCGGCATGGCCAGTCCGCCGGATGCGGTCCCGCTCAGTGGCTATCACCGACTGATCGGTGAGGGGCTGCTGGTCATGGTCGACGCGGGCGCGCCGGCCCAGGGCGACTTTTCGGTTTTGGCCTGCGCCCAACCCTTCGCGATTGAGGTGGTCTGCGGTCGTGACCGGCTGATCACCAACAGCGGCTGGAGCCCCGACGGTGCCGCACCGCCAGCCTTCCGCCTTGTCGATGCCGCCTCGACCTTGGCATTGGGGGAGTCCTCGGTGGGCGAGCCGCTCTCGGGCCTATCGGCGGCTCTGCTGGGGCCCTGCCTTGTCGGAGCGCCGCGCCAAGTCATGGCGCGCTGCCATGATGGGCCGGAGGGCACGTGGTTGGACCTAAGCCACGACGCCTGGGGACCGCGCTTTGGCCTTCGCCACGTTCGGCGACTGTTCCTGGATCGGGTGCAGAACCAGCTTCGAGGCGAGGACCGGCTTGATCTGATCGGCACAAAGCCGCGCACGACCAAGTCTGCCCGCCCGCGCCACCTGCCCTTTGCCGTGCGATTTCACCTGCATCCCGACGCGCGGGCCTCGCTCGCGCGCGACCAAAAGAGCGTGCTGATTCGCGGCCCCTCCAACCAGGGCTGGTGGTTGCGCAGCGATGCACCTGAAGTGTTGATCGACCCCAGTTTCCATTTCGCGGACGGAACGCCTCGAAGCTCCAGCCAAGTGGTGCTGATGGGCCGCGCTCGTTCGGACATCGGTGGCCGTGTGCGCTGGAAACTGGCCCTTGCTGACGCTGGAACTTGACGAATGTGCGCGTCGCGAGCATCTCCGGCGTGCCCGCGTAACTGGCGCTAGAGGTGGTTCACCACCGGGGAGCGCGGGTCCTCACTGAGGAAATGCCGCGCGCCTGGGCTCCGTTCTAACGATGGAGCTATCATCATGCCTGCCGCCCCTGATTTTCCGCCTTCGCCCGACCTGGTGCCGGTCCGCCGCGCTCTGCTGTCGGTCTCTGACAAGGCCGGCTTAATCGAGGCCGCCAAGGCGCTGAGCGATTTGGGCGTCGAACTGGTTTCGACGGGCGGCACGCGGGCGGCCATCGTTGCTGCCGGCCTCGCTGTTAAGGACATCAGCGAGCTGACCGGTTTTCCCGAGATGATGGACGGGCGGGTCAAGACCTTGCACCCGGTGGTGCACGGCGGCCTGCTGGGTGTGCGCGACGCCCCGTCCCACGCGGCGGCCATGAGCCAGCATGGCATCGGCCAAATCGATCTCATTTATGTGAATCTATACCCCTTCAGTCAGACCGTAGCGGCCGGAGGCGGCTACGACGTCTGCGTCGAGAACATCGATATCGGGGGTCCGGCTATGATCCGGTCCGGCTCGAAGAACCATGGGTATGTGGCGGTCGCGACCTCGCCGGCCGATATGCAAGACATCCTCGGCGTGCTCGCGGAGACGGGTGGCTCTACCAACCTGGCGTTGCGCAAGGCCCTGGCTGCGCGGGCCTATGCGGTGACGGCAGCCTATGACGCGGCGATCAGCGCCTGGTTCGCCGCACAGCTGGGCGACGACTTTCCCGCCCACAAGACCATCGCCGGCCAACTCGTCCAGACCATGCGCTATGGCGAGAACCCGCACCAGAAGGCGGCGTTTTACCGGACCAGCGAGTCGCGTCCGGGGGTGGCAACGGCGCTGCAGTGGCAAGGCAAGGAACTCAGCTACAACAATATCAACGATACCGACGCCGCCTTCGAATTGGTCAGCGAGTTTGACCGGAAGAACGGACCGGCCTGCGCTATTATCAAGCACGCCAATCCCTGCGGCGTGGCGACCGGAAAGACCCTGTTTGAAGCCTATGGCCGCGCCCTAGCCTGCGATCCGACCAGCGCTTTTGGCGGCATAATCGCCTGCAACACCCGGCTAGACGCGGCGACAACCGTTGAAATCCTCAAGCTTCTGACCGAGGTGGTGATCGCTCCCGAGGTCGATGATGAGGCGGCCGCCCTGTTCGCGGCCAAAAAGAACGTCCGCCTGTTGACCACCGGCGCCATGGCCGATCCGCTCAGCGTGGGCTTGACCTTCAAGTCCGTCGCGGGGGGCTTCCTGGTGCAGGACCGCGATGCTGCGCGCCTGACGGCGGCGGGTTTAAAAGTCGTGACCAAGCGCGCGCCGACGGACGAAGAGACCCAAGACATGCTCTTCGCATTCACCATCGCCAAACACGTAAAGTCCAACGCCGTCGTCTATGCGCGCGCCGGTCAGACGTTGGGCGTGGGGGCCGGCCAAATGAACCGCAAGGATAGCGCCCGCATTGCCGCGCTTCGTGCCGCCGATTTCGGCCTTGACCTGACTGGCAGCGCCTGCGCTTCGGAGGCCTTCTTCCCGTTCCCGGATGGCTTGATTCAGGCCGCAGATGCGGGCTGCACCGCGGTCATCCAGCCTGGTGGTTCCATCGGCGATCAGAAGGTGATCGACGCCGCAGACGAGCGCGGCCTGGCCATGGTGTTCACTGGCGTTCGGGTCTTCCGGCACTAAACCGCGGCGCAATCTCGACACCAAAACGCCGCCGGCCAAGGGGGGTGGCCGACGACGCAATATGGCACCTGAACGTGCATAGCCTTTTTAGGGTCGGCGCGTGCTGGGGCGGCACCCGTCGAGCCGTCCAAGTCCAGAGGGTGACTTGGTACATCTTAGAAATAGGGGTGCGCGGCCTCGGTTTAAGCCCAGCCCCATCACGTTTTCGTGACGGAGCGCCGTTTCTTTGGTCTGTCCGGCGGGGCGGGCGGCACTAGCGGTGCTTCGCCGGGCTTGTATCCAACCCGGCTGCGGCCTGCGGATTCAGGATCGCCATTGCCCGATAGCAACACCGCGATCCACCGGGACGCGGGGAACTGGGCCAAGATGATCATGGCCGTGACCGTCAGGGGGGTGGATAGAAACGCTCCCGGCAGGCCCCAGATCGCCGTCCAGAACGCCAGTGACAGCAGCAGGACCACGGGGTCCATGTTCAGGCTCTCGCCTTGCATGCGGGGCAAGACGATGTTGCCGACAATAAAATGGATAGCCGCCAGGGCGCAGATCAGCACCACTGCCGGCCCGTAGGTTGGAAACTGAACCAGGGCGAACACCGGCGGTAGCAGGACCGCCACCGCGCCGCCGATTACTGGGATGTAGCAGACCATGAACATCAAGAAGGCCCAGAACAGGGCGTTATCGAGGTGGATTAGCGACATCACGATCCAGGCCGCCGCAGCGATGATCAGGCCGGTGACGGTCTGCACATAGAGGTACTGCTCAATCCCGTTGCGGATGCGTTCGAAGGCATGGATGGCGTTCTCGCGTGTCGCCCGATTTGGGAACAACGACACCAGCTTCCGACGGAACCCGTGCTGCGAGGCGAACAGAAAGCCCATATAGACCAGGACGAACAGGGCGTTGGCCGCAAACCCCTTTAGGCCGGCAGCCGCAGGCGCGATGAATTTCATCGGGTCGAGCTGCTGGAACAGCTCACCCAGCGTGGGCGGTACGGCGATGTGAAATAGTCGCGCCGCCTGGGCGATCACGGCGTTGAACTTGGTGCCATAGCCGAGCAACTCGTTGACGAACCCAGCTCCGCTATCTGCGATCACATAGAGGGCCCCGCCAAAGAGCAGCGCCGATAGCAGCAGCGCCACGGGCAGGGCGACCCGGGCCGGCAGCCGGGCGCGATGGCTCAGCACTCGTACAAACCCGTCGATCAGAATGCTTAGAAACACCGCCAGGGCCAGGGGCGTGAGGATATCGCTCAGGGCGTAGGCGGCCGCGCCGATAGCGATGACCGCCACGATCGCCATGCAATGACGAATAACGGCCATCGAGTCGGATTCGTCCATGGTCGGTAAACTCAATTCGGCTCAGGTTAGCGACGGATTGCTACGACCGAGGTCTGCACTATTGGGTCGCCTCAACAAGGTTTGCGTAGCACGGGCTCGGACAGTTCGGAAATCATCGCACCCCGAAGTTGGCCTCCAGCGCCGCGAGATAACGGTGTCGAACGTCAGGCGAGCGGCCCTTAGGGCCTCTCTACCGCACCGATGCGGAGTGGTACCGGTGCCCTAGGCTATTTCTCCTTAGGACAGGTCGGACTAATATCGGTGCCGCCGGGTTGGAGTTTTTCTAAGTCCCACGCCAAGCTCCCTATCGAGACGCCGTCGCGTGCAACCCCTATAGGAGCGCCCCTGCGGTTCGCCGCACGCTTTTAGGAAAACCCTTGCCTAGTCTTACCCACCTGCAGCGCCTGGAAGCCGAGAGCATCCATATCATCCGCGAGGTTGCGGCGGAGTGCGAGCGGCCGGTGATGCTTTACTCGGTCGGTAAGGACAGCGCGGTGATGTTGCGACTGGCCGCCAAGGCTTTCTACCCGGCCAAGCCGCCGTTCCCGCTGCTGCACGTCGACACCACCTGGAAATTCCAGGCGATGTACGCGATGCGCGAGCAGATGGCGAAGTCGCTCGGGTTCGAGCTGATTGTGCACAAAAACCCCGAGGCCGTGGCCAGAAACATCAACCCGTTCGACCACGGTAGCGCCCTGCATACCGACATCTGGAAGACGCAGGGGCTCAAACAGGCGCTGGACGACGGTGGGTTCGACGCGGCCTTCGGCGGGGCTCGCCGCGACGAGGAAAAGAGCCGCGCCAAGGAGCGCATTTTCTCTTTCCGCTCTAAGGATCAACGCTGGGACCCTAAGAACCAGCGACCCGAGCTATGGCGGCTCTACAATACCAAGAAGCGTCCGGGTGAATCGATCCGCGTCTTTCCGATCTCCAACTGGACCGAGCTGGACGTCTGGCAATATATCCACCTAGAAAACATCCCGATCCCGGACCTCTACTTGGCCAAGCCGAGGCCTGTGGTTGAGCGCGACGGTCAGCTGATCATGGTTGATGACGACCGCATGCGGCTAAATCCGGGCGAAATCCCACAGATGAAGTCGGTGCGGTTCCGTACCCTGGGCTGCTACCCGCTGAGCGGGGCGGTTGAGAGCGACGCCTCCACCCTGCCGGACGTGATCCAGGAAATGCTTCTGGCGACAACCAGCGAGCGCCAGGGCCGGATGATTGACCACGACCAGGCCGCCTCGATGGAGAAGAAGAAGCAGGAGGGCTACTTCTGATGAAGCCGGTTGCCCGCTTCCGTCATCCCGGCCTTGAGCCGGGATTCAGCTTGAAATGCGCAGGCATGTGGGGCTTGGCGCCGCGCGGCGCGTTCGCCGGGGTTACGGGGTAATGGCCTATAAGCCCTCTGACCTGATCGCCGAGGACATCGGCGCCTATCTCGACCTGCACCAGCACAAGAGCCTGCTGCGGTTCATCACCTGTGGCTCGGTGGACGACGGCAAGTCCACCCTCATCGGCCGACTGCTCTATGACTCCAAGATGATCTTCGAGGATCAGCTGGCGGCGCTGGAGGCGGACTCCAAGCGGGTTGGCACCCAGGGCGGGGCGCTTGATTTCGCCTTGTTGGTCGATGGCCTGGCCGCCGAGCGCGAGCAGGGCATCACGATCGACGTTGCCTACCGGTTCTTTGCCACCGACAAGCGCAAGTTCATCGTCGCCGACACGCCGGGGCATGAGCAATACACCCGCAATATGATCACCGGTGCCTCAACGGCGGACCTGGCGGTGATCCTGATCGACGCTCGTAAGGGTGTGCTGACCCAGACCCGCCGGCACAGCTTTCTGGTCAAGCTGGTGGGCATAAAGTCTGTGATCCTGGCGGTCAACAAGATGGACCTGGTCGGCTGGGACCAGGCGCGGTTCGACGAGATCGTCGCCGACTATAAGGCCTTCGCCGATAGCATTGGCCTGACGGATATCCTGGCCATTCCGATCAGCGGCCTGCAGGGCGACAACATCGCCGCTCCCGGCGTAGCCTCGCCCTGGTACAGGGGCCCATCCTTGATGCCCTATTTGGAGACCGTCGAGCTCGACGCCGACCGTCAGCAGGCTGGGCCGTTCCGCCTACCGGTGCAGTGGGTCAGCCGGCCAGACCTGGACTTCCGCGGATTTGCCGGCCAGATCGCCCGCGGTTCGGTCAAGCCGGGTGACGCCGTCCGCGTGCTGCCCAGCGGCCGTACCAGCGCGGTTTCGCGCATCGTCAGCTATGATGGGGACCTTACCGAGGCCGTGGCTGGCCAGTCGGTGACCCTGACCTTGGCCGACGAAATCGACTGTTCGCGCGGCGATGTTCTGGCCGCCGCCGCCGACCCGCCGGAAGCCGCCGACCAGTTCGAGACCACCCTGGTGTGGATGGCCGATGAGCCACTGCTGCCGGGGCGGCCCTACTGGCTGAAGATCGGTGCCAAGACGGTCGGTGCCTCGGTCACCGAGATCAAGCACAAGATCAATATCAATACGCTTGAGCATCTGGCGGCCAAGGATCTGACTCTCAACGAGATCGCTGTGGTCAATATCAGCCTCGACCAGACCGTGGCCTTCGACCCCTATGAAGCCAGCCCCGATATGGGGGGCTTCATCCTGATCGACCGCATCAGCAATGCCACCGCCGGCGCGGGCATGATCCGA
>CANKEA010000064.1 GCA_947480815.1 Caulobacterales bacterium
TATTCTTGGCGTTCGAGGGGCCGACACCGATATTGACCAGAGTGATCCCCTGACCTCCCGGCCTCATCAGGTGGTAGGCTGGCATCTGGTGCTTGCGCCAGGCGCTGTCTGAGATGGCAACCTCCGGCTCAGGGCTCTCGGGCGTGACAATTACCCCGCCGGCGCAGCTGAGGCCGGTGTAGGTAGACCCATCACGCGACAGCTCCGAACAGCCCCAGCGCACGAACTCGTCGACATAGCGGTTGTAGTTGGTGAACAGGATATACTGCTGGAAATGCTCCACCGGCGTGCCGGTGTAGTGGCGCAGGCGGGCTAGCGAGAAATCCGTTCGCAGGCCGTCGAACATTGACAGGGGGCGAGGCTCTTCCATAGCGGGCACGACGGCACCGTCGGCGATCTCGTCGCCAATAGCCGAGAGGTCGGTGGCGGGAAAATCGCGGGCCAAGTCCTCAGCGCGGACATCGGCCTGGTTCAGGTCGAGCGAGGCGTCGAGCACATAGGGGAAAGGGATTTCCTGGCGCGAACGGGCGACCTCGATTTCGACCTCATAGTCTTCCAGCAGGTGTGTCAGCTGCTCGATCAGGAACGGCGCGAACAGGTCTGGCTTAGTCACGGTCGTCATGTACTGGCCCGGCGAGGACAGACGGGCATAAGACCGCGCCAGCTTGGGCTGGCGACCGCGCGGCATGTAACGAACCCGAAGTTCGGGATAGGCGTAGGCCCCGTTGTGACGGTCGGCTGGGTCGGGGGTCTTGCCGCTGTCGAGATAGGCGCGAAGGTCTTCGCGAAGCTTGGTGACGGAGCGGGCGTATTCCTCGGAAAGGCGCGCCACGATGGCGCGAGCGTTATCTTCGTGTGTCATGCCGCATTATATCGGCAATTGCGCCCTTTGCGGCAAGCCAAGGTTCCGTTGCTGTGGTTTGGGATAGACGCGGACGGCCCCCTTAGGCGATGCTGAGCGGGAACAACCCTCAGGGCCCAGCCATGAAACTCAAGTTTTCGCACTTCGTCCTCGCCGCCATGATCGGTGGGGTTCTGTTGGGCTATGCCTTGAATGTGAGCCTCGACGCAGCCGGCGCGAAAGCTGCGGCAGGCTATCTTTCCATCATCACCGACCTGTTCCTGCGGCTCATCCGGATGATTATCGCTCCGCTGGTGTTCGCCACCCTGGTCAGCGGTATTGCGCACATGGAGAGCGCCGCTCAGATCGGCCGCGTTGGCGGCAAGACAATGGGCTGGTTCATTAGCGCCTCACTGGTCTCCCTGACCATCGGCCTGCTCATGGTCCATCTGCTGCATCCCGGCACGGGTATGAACCTAACGCCACCGGCTCCGACCCTGACCTCGGGCGTCGATACGGCGACCTTCACGCTCAAAGACTTCCTGACCCATCTGGTCCCGACTTCAATCATCGATTCCATGGCGCGCAACGAGATCCTGCAGATCGTGGTGTTTTCGATCTTCGTTGGGGCCGCTGTATCGGCCCTCTCAGGCACGGTGCCGCATGTCGTTGATCTCGTCGAACAGGTGACGGCGATCATGCTGAAGGTCACGGGCTATGTGATGACCACGGCACCCCTCGCCATCTTCGCGGCCCTGGCCTCGACTGTGGCCGTGAATGGTCTGGGCGTGATCTTCGATTACGCCAAGTTCGTCGGCGGCTTCTACCTGTCACTGGGCGTGCTTTGGGGCGCGCTGCTGGGAGCCTGCGCCCTGGTGATCGGGGGCCGCCGCGCCGTGAGCCTATTTCAGGCCGTAAAGAACCCCGCCTTGCTGGCCTTTTCGACGGCCAGTTCGGAGGCTGCCTATCCTCGCACCATGGAGGCTTTGCAGCGTTTCGGCATCAGTCGCCGCATCGTGTCCTTCGTGCTGCCGCTGGGCTACTCGTTCAATTTGGACGGGTCGATGATGTACTGCACCTTCGCTACCCTGTTCATCGCCCAAGCCTATAACCTGCACCTGACCATCGGACAGCAGATCACGATGTTGCTGCTGCTGATGGTGACGTCCAAGGGCATGGCCGGTGTGCCTCGGGCCTCGCTCGTGGTGATCAGCGCCACCCTGACCTTCTTTCACCTGCCGGAATCCGGTCTGCTGCTGATCCTGGCGGTTGACCACCTGCTGGACATGGGGCGGTCAGGCACCAACGTTATCGGCAATTCCGTGGCCAGCGCAGTGGTGGCTAAATGGGAGGGCCAGCTGGGCGAACCCGAGCCAGGCATGGCGGCTTAGGAGCGCCGGCGGAGAACGAGCATCGCGCCAAACTAGAAGCCGAGCAGCTGCTCGAGGCTGGGGCACGCAAGCTGCGCCAATCCAACGAAATCCTGGCCCGCACCGAGGCCCTGGCGAGGCTCCAGCCCCTGGGAATGACCAATGGGAACTCTCCGGGCATTCAACCCCGGGCGATGAACTTCATCTTGGCCGCGGTGACGGTCAAGAACTGCACGTTTGAGGCGGCCCCCAAACTCGCCATATAGGCCACAGCCGCAGCCGCATCCTCTACCGGCATCAGCGGTTCGACCGCCGTGGTCATGTCGGCCTGTAGCACACCCTTGGTCATGCGCTCCGTCAGTGGCGTCTCGGCATTGCCAATGTCGATCTGGCCGCACAGCACCCCATAGTCCCGCCCGTCGAGCGAGGTCGATTTGGTCAAACCGGTGATGGCATGTTTGCTGGCGGTATAGGCCACCGATCTTGGCCGCGGCACATGGGCGCTGATCGAGCCGTTGTTGATGATGCGGCCGCCCTGCGGGGTCTGGTCACGCATGATGCGCATGGCCGCCTGGGTGCAGAGAAAGGCCCCGGTCAGGTTAACGCCGATGACCCTCTGCCAATCTGAATAGGGCAGATCCTCGAGCGGTACCGCGGGGGCACCACTGCCAGCATTGTTGAACAGCAAGTCCAGCCGCCCGAACCGCTGCATCGTCGCCGCGAACAGGGCTTCGACGCCAGCGGGTTCAGAAACGTCGCAGGCGAACGGGATCAGGGTCTGCCCGGTCTTGGCCATAACCGCCGTCTCCGTCAGAGCGTCGGGGCGGCGACCCGCTAGCATGACGGTGAAGCCGATGTCGGCCAGGGCCAACGCACTGGCCCGGCCAATACCGCTGCCTGCGCCGGTGACGATGGCAATCTTGGTCACAGTGGACATCTCGTTCCCCCCTCCCGCTTATCCCGATGAAAGCCGAGCTGGGCACCCCGAACCCTGAAAGGGCTCGAAGGCTCTACCGGCATAGCGGTTCAGGTCGTCAGTGCGCTGGCACGTCTGCTTCCGTCCGCCGCGCCATCATGGTGTCGAACTGGCCCCAAACACCTTCATCGCCGTGCCATTGGCCCTTGGTGGCGGCCTTGGAATATTCCGTTGAGCGGGCTTCGAAGAAGTTGGCGTGCTCCACACCGCTGAGCATCGACTGCAACCAAGGCAGCGGGTTCTCCTTCACGCCATAGACGGTCGGCAAGTTCAACTGGCGCAGCCGCCAGTCGGCGATGAAGCGGATGTAGCCCTTGATGTCGGCAGGCGTCATGCCCTGCACGTCGCCGGACTCAAAGGCGAGGTCGATGAACTTATCTTCCATGCCAACAACGGTCTTGCAGCAGTCGACGATATCGTCCGCGACAGACTTGGTCACCGCGCCGGTCTCGGCGTTGAAGGCGTGATAGAGCTTGGTGATGCCCTCGCAGTGAAGGCTCTCGTCGCGGATCGACCAGCTGACGATCTGGCCCATGCCCTTCATCTTATTGAAGCGCGGGAAGTTCATCAGCATGGCGAAACTGGCGAACAGTTGCAGCCCCTCAGTGAAGCCGCCAAACATGGCCAGCGTGCGGGCGATGTCGGCGTTGGTCTCAACGCCGAAGGTCTGCATGAAATCGTGTTTATCCCGCATGGCGCTGTATTCCATGAAGGCACCGAACTCGCTCTCTGGCATGCCGATGGTTTCCAGCAGCAGGGCGTAGGCGGCGATATGGATCGTTTCCATATTGGCGAAGGATGACAGCATCATCTTCACCTCGGTGGGTTTAAACACCCGGCCGTAGCGCTCCATGTAGTTATCAGCGACCTCGATGTCGCTCTGGGTAAAGAAGCGGAAAATCTGTGTCAGCAGGTTGCGCTCGCCGTCCGTCAGCTTGACCGCCCAGTCCTTGCAGTCCTCGCCCAAGGGCACTTCCTCGGGCATCCAGTGGACCTGCTGCTGCTTCTTCCACATGTCGAACGCCCAGGGGTAGCGGAACGGCTTGTAGGCGCGCGAGGGCGTCAGCAGACCGGGTTGGGCGCGAACGGAAGCAAGCAAGGTCATTTTTAGCAGGCCCTAAAACAGCGGCGGGAGAGTGAATCGTTGCTCCCGGACGGTTAAGAAACTGCACCAGGATTGAGCGGCGCGCACTACATTTTGTGCCGCACCTATCCACAGCATCGCACATTTGGTGTGGATGCCGTTAAAACCAAGCAATCACGCCGGTTTACGCAGGGCTAGCGTTTTGCCGTACCGCTGGATTGGAGCCGTGGCGGCGATCCGCTGTCGCGGCCTTCGGGCACACGGGGCACCTGGCGATAGGTCGCTTTAGAATGGAGACGTGAAGTCCGCGAACCTTTGGGCGTTCATATCCTTGGCGGACAGTTGCGCGTCACCCGCAGAAACCCCCCAATCGATCGCCAGGTCGGGGTCGTTCCACAGCACTCCGCCGTCACATTCCGAGGCATAGACGTCGCTGACCTTGTATTGCACCACGGTATTGGACGTGCGCGTAACATAGCCGTGCAGGAACCCGGCGGGGACATAGATCTGCACCCCATCCTCCGCGTCGAGCTCTGCGCTGACATGCTGGCCGTAGGTGAGCGATCCTTGTCGAGCATCAACGGCGACGTCCAGGATAGCGCCCTGTGACACCGATACCAGCTTGGCCTGGGCGTGCGGGGGTGACTGGAAATGCAGGCCGCGCAGCGTTCCCACGGCGGCGGAAAAAGCCATGTTATCCTGCACCCACGGATGGGTGACGCCATGGTCCGCCAGCACCGAAGCCTTGAAGGTTTCGGCGAACCAGCCGCGATGATCACCGCGCCGCATCGGCTTGACCAGGAAGACCTCGGGAATAGAGAGTCGGATGATCTGCATGCCGTCCGACTAGCAGCCTAAAAGGCTCTGCGGAAGGTCAGGTTATAGCGCAGAGCGCCCGTGAGCGGATGATCGCCATCCTTCAGCAGATCGACTCCATGATACGCCATACGCGAGGGGCCGCCCCAGACCAGGACGTCGCCGTGCCACAGCGGAAGGCGTTGCACCTTGTCCGTCCGCGCCCGTCCGCCCCACAGAAATATTGCCGGCAGGCCAAGCGACACCGAAACGATCGGGGCGGTAAGGATCGCCTCGTCCTTGTCTTGATGCAGGCCCATGCGCGCACCGGGGACATAACGGTTGATCAGGCAGGCATTCGGATCGAAGGCGTTGTAGCCGGCGGCGGCGGCGGCCCGCTGCGCCAGGTCGCGGAACACTCGCGGCATCGCCGGCCACGCTAGGCCACTGTCGGGATCCACGGGCTCATAGCGGTAGCCGTGTCGATCGCTGATCCACCCAAAAGCACCGCAGTTGGTGATGGCCACCGACATGGCGTGGCCACTCGGCACGGTCAGATGACGGAATGGGGCAGCGGCGGCGACGGTCTCAATCGCCGCCAAGATGTCGTGCGCCTGGGCTTGGGCGAACTCTGGCAGCAGCTTAGCGCCGGGCCCAATCGTTTCCTCTTGGCGGGCCGGCTCGAATAGCGAAATCTGGCGCGGGTCGGTGGCTCTCACCGCCACAGGATAAGGGTTTTCAGCCGCTACAGCCAGTCGAGCAGGCCGCGCTTACACATCCATATCAGGCCAAGTTGCATGGCTTGGCGGCGGCTGTCGGCTATGCGCTCCGGCGAAATCGGCAAACGCCATTCCCGCTTCGAATTTCAGGCCGTGGCGGCCTGTCTTCAGCAAGTGTTCCGCCGTCAATACGGGCACCCGAAACATGCGGCTGGGGTAAAAGCTACCCCCCAGCGGCGCAAGAAAACGCCCACGACCGCATGCGCTAGTGCCTGAGGCAAATTCGCACTAGGAAAAGCCGATGGTTGAGGGAAACTCCATTGCCGTGCGCGGAGCGGTCATTTTCGACCGCGACGAAGTGCTGAATATCGATGTTGGCTACACGCACCGACCCGATCAGATCGTCTGGATCGAGGGGGCTATTGCGGCTGTAAAGGCGGTGAACGACGCCGGGCTGTGGGCCTTCGTGGCCACCAATCAGAGCGGCGTGGCGCTCGGCCTCTATGGTGAGGCGCAGATCGAAGTGCTGCACAACTGGATGAACGGCGAACTAGCCAAGGCCGGTGCCCATATCGACGCCTTCGCCTATTGCCCGCACCATCCCGACGGCACGATCGAGGCCTATCGGCAAACATGCGTTTGCCGCAAACCTGGTGCCGGAATGCTGAACCAACTGCTGGACGACTACGGTGCCGACCGCTCGCGTTCCGCCATGATCGGCGACCGCGACAGTGATGTTCAGGCGGCGAAAGCGGCCGGGATCGAAGGGGTGCTGTTCACGGGCGGCGATCTGTACGCCCTGGTCCAACCCCTGGTCGCGCGCCTGGCTCGCTAGGGCGCATTAGGTGAACACGCCTGCCGCGTGCGCACGCTCGCTTTAAGCACCCATGCCAGCCAGCTGGTGCCAAACGTCGGGATAGTACCCAGGCACATAGTGAAACCGCCTGAAGA
>CANKEA010000065.1 GCA_947480815.1 Caulobacterales bacterium
ACTTGAGAGCGGCGTGAATGGTGGCATTTGACCCGCGCCACCTCACTGTCCGCCGAGTTCTCCGCATGGCCGTGGCCTAGGCCAGCGACTTAGTTGCCAGTTCCTGCACATTATTCGATAGGCCCGGATGGGCCGCGATACGCTCCAGTTGTGCCTTCATCAGCGCACCCAGCTCAGGCGTGTAGCGCTGCCAGCCTCCAAGGTTGTCGACTAGCCGGGCCGCTAACATTGGGTTGAAGCCATCCACCGCCAGGATCTGGTCGGCCAGGAAGCTATAGCCGGCACCGCTCGGATCGTGGAACCGCGCAGGGTTGCCTACCGCGAAGGCCCCGACCAGGGCGCGGAAACGGTTGGGATTGGTGGCGTCGAAATCAGGGTGGGCAGTCAGGGCCAGCACCCGGCCAAGCGCGCCTTCCGACGGATCGCGCGCCTGGACCGTGAACCATTTGTCGATCACGAGCGGCTCGTTTTTCCACTTGTCGTGGAAGGCGGCCAGCGCTGCCTCGGCCGGGTCACCGCCGACCTGGACTAAGGCCGAGAGTGCCCCGATGGCGTCGGTCATGTTCGCGGCGGCTTCGAAATGCCCCTGCGCCAGCGCGATGTTGATTGAGACCGGCTCGGCGATCAGCAGGTCGAGCGCCGCATTGCGCAGGGCCCGACGGCCGGCGGCCTGGGCGCTGGCGGAGTATTCACCGCCCTCCTGCATGCCGGTGTGTTGCCGGCGCAGCAACTCGCCCAGATGCAACGCGAGGCGGGTGCGCAGTTGCTCGCGCGCGTTACGGATCGCGGCGGGATTGGCCGGCACCAGGTGCATGGCCAGATCGCTTTCGCTGGGAAGGCTGAGCATGAGCGCTTTGAAAGCTGGCTCGGCGGATTGGTCATCGAGAGCCCGCCCTAGCGCCTCGGCGAAACGGGCCTCACCCACCTCGTCTGGTGTTCCGGTGGCGCGCGCCAGAATCAGGGCTTGGGCCAAGCCCTGGCCAGCCTCCCAGCGGTTGAAAAGGTCCGGATCGGCGGCCATCAGCAAATAGGTATCCGACGGCCGGTCCGGCTTGGCGTCTAGACGTACAGGGGCAGAAAATCCGCGCAGGGCCGACAGCACAGGCCGCCGATCCAGGCCCTCGACCTTGATCGTTTTTGTGGCGTCGTCGAGCACCACGACCTCGGTGTCACGCAACACGCCGCCGTCCTCGTCGAGCAGGCCAAAGGCCAGCGGGATTGGCAGGGGCACCTTATCCGGTTGGCCCGGCGTTGGTGCCGTCTGCTGGCGGAAGGTCAGGGTCAGGGTGCCGGAATCGAAGGCCTGCTCCACCGCCACGCGCGGTGTGCCAGCCTGTTCGTACCAGCCGAAGAACTGGGTCAGGTCCTTGCCCGAGGCCTTGGCGAAACAGGCGATGAATTCCTCGACCGTGGTGGCGTGGCCGTCCCAGGTGTTGAAATAAAGGTCCATACCGGCGCGGAATGTCTCGGCCCCGAGCAGGGTCTTGAGCATGCGGATCAATTCCGCGCCCTTGTCGTAAATGGTGGCAGTGTAGAAGTTGTCGATCTTCATATAGGCCGAGGGCCGTACCGGGTGGGCCATAGGGCCGGCGTCTTCTAGGAACTGACGGCTGCGCAATGCGCGCACGTCCTTGATCCGCTGTACCGCGGCCCCGCGCTGGTCAGCGCTGAAGCTCTGGTCTCGGAAAACCGTCAGACCCTCCTTGAGGCAGAGCTGGAACCAGTCTCGGCAGGTGATGCGGTCGCCGGTCCAGTTGTGGAAGTACTCGTGGGCGACCACGCTTTCGATCCGCTCGTAGTCGAAGTCGGTCGCGGTCTGGGGATCGGCCAGCAGCAGCGAGCTGTTGAAAATATTCAGCCCCTTGTTCTCCATCGCCCCGAAATTAAAGTCGCGCACAGCGACGATCATGAACAGGTCGAGGTCATATTCTCGGCCGAATGCGGCCTCGTCCCACGTCATTGAGCGCTTCAAGGCGTCCATAGCGTAGGCCGCGCGGGCGGACTGGCCGGGATCAACATAGATGCGCAGCGCCACGTCGCGCCCGCTCATGGTGGTCAGGCTGTCTTCCAGCACATCGAGTTCGCCGGCGACGAGCGCAAACAGGTAGCATGGCTTGAGGAACGGATCGTTCCATACCGCATAATGCCGACCCTTTGGCAGTTTGCCGCTCTCCACCAGATTGCCATTCGACAGCAGGTGGTGGAACGCCCCATCAGCCTCGATGCGCACGGTGAAACGGCTCAGCACGTCTGGGCGGTCGGCGAACCAGGTGATGGTTCGAAAGCCCTGCGCTTCGCACTGGGTGCAGAAGCGGCCGCCCGACATATAGAGCCCCATCAGGGCCTTGTTGGCGGCCGGGTCGATCTCAACCTCGGTCTCCAGCACGAAGCGGTCCGGCGCGTCCGCGATGGACAGGCCCTTATCGTCGATGGTGCGGCCGCTGGGGCCAATGGGTTGGCCATCGAGAACAACCGAAATCGGCTTCAGCCGTTCTCCGTCAAGGCGCAGTGGCTCTTGGTGATCGCCGTTACGGCGGATCGTCAGCCTAGCCTTCACCCGCGTGGCGGCGGGCTCCAAGATGAAGGTCAGATCGGTCTCCTCGATCAGGAAGGCGGGGGGCCGGTAGTCGGCCAGGCGGACTTGTTGGAGGGTGTCGGTGCGCATCCCATTGATTTAGTCAGTCACGAAGGCTTTGCGAAGGCACCGCGCGTGGATGAGCGTGTTTATTCGGTCGTTTCAGTCTTGGAAACCGGCCTGGCCGGCTGCAGGGGCTGGGGCAATTCCTGAACATAACGCTCGATGGCGATGGCGCGCAGGGCCAGGCTCTGGATTTCCGGCGGCTCGTCCGGGGGCATGTCCGCAACCAGGTCGACCAGGGCGCGCGCTATGGCCTGCAGGGCCGGTGCCTGGGAGATCAGGCGCGCCTGGCGTTCGATCTTGAAGGTGTAGCGGTCGTATTCGGCACCGGGTGTGCGCCAGCCACCCCAATCTTGAGTGTCGGTGACGACAATCGGATAGGTGCCGGGAAAGGGATGGTGCAGGCAGTCGCCGGGCTCCTGCCACTTGTTCCTGGCCCGCAATATGCGCCAAGTCTCGCCGCTGGCCGGGTCCGATGCCGCCTCGGCGCGCAGTTCATGGCCCTGGAATTTGCGGCCCAGACCCAGATCGTAGGTCAACTTGACCGGCTCGTCGAAACCGCGCGCCCAGACCGGGATGATTTTTTCGATCACGCCCCAGGCCCCGACGCTGTCGACCCAGAGCCGCTGGTTTCGCTGGAGTACGGCCTTGACCATACCCTAACGATGCCCACCAAAGCCTTGCAGGGCCGTCAACGAGTTTGGCTAACCTGCCGGGCCACTTGCCGCTCGAAGCCCGCCACGGTAACGCTCGCCCGGCACACCGCATCATCTTCTGCCCCTAGGGCCCCAGAGCAGAAATACTCAGCGTGGAGACCGTCGTGGCCAGCAAGAAGCTCCGTCTTGCTCTTCTTTTGCTCATGCCATGGACCGCCGGAGCCGCCGCCGCCGCCGACTGGACCGTGCATGCTGCGGTCGACGCACCGGCACAGCTGAAACTGAATGGTGGTGTACGGCTCCGCTATGAAAACATTGCTGGCCAGGCACGCGCCGGACTGCCGCGGTCTGAAGACGCGATCAACCTGCGGACTAATATTTTCGCCGAGTACCGCGTCGGCGCGGTCCGCGTCGGCGGGGAACTTTACGATAGCCGCGTCTATGGGGCTCAGCCGGGAACGGCGATCGGGACCACTGAAGTCAATGCGCTGGAACCGCTTCAGGCCTATGTGGCGCTCGACCTCAAAGCACCATTGGGCCCTGGCAGCCGAGGATCACTGCAGGCAGGGCGGTTCACCCTCGACCTAGGGTCTAGGCGGATCGTAGCCGCCGACGACTATCGAAACACTCTGACGGGTTTTACCGGTGTTAGGCTCGACTTGGCCGGGGGCGGAAATACAGCCATGGCCTTTATCAGCGAACCGCAGCGTCGCCTGCCCGATGATCAGCCCTCGATCTTACGGAATGAGGTCAAGCTCGACCGTGAGCGGGGCGACCTGCTGTTTTGGGGCGCGGTGGCGGCGCGGGTGAACGCTTGGCGCGGGGCGATGATCGACGGCGGCTATTATGGACTGCAGGAAAAGGATTTCATGGGCCGACCCACGCGGAATCGACGGCTTTCGGTTTTCGACGTCCGGCTTGTTCGTAACCCCACGCCGGGCAAGCTGGACTTCGAGCTGGAAGGCGCGCGGCAGGGTGGGACGGTGCGCGCTGGCCTTGCCCAAGCCGCGCCGGAATTACCGGTGCGAGCCTATTTCCTGCATCTCCGTCTTGGCCGACAATTCACCGATGCCTGGAAGTCGCGCGTCTCGGCTGAATACGATTATGCCACCGGTGCCAACGGCGGCGACCACTACGGCCGATTCGACCCGCTGTATGGCATGAGGCGCGGCGACTTCGCGCCAGCAGGCCTCTATTCTGCCGTTACCCGCACCAATCTGATCTCGCCCGGTCTGCGTTTGGAGGTGACGCCAAGTTCGCGGGTGGATGCCTTCGCCACCGTGCGAGGCCTTTGGCTGGCCAATGCGCAGGACTCTTTTGCGGATACCGGCGTGCGCGATCCGTTTGGTCGTTCGGGACGATTTGCCGGAACTCAGGTCGACGCCCGCGTCCGTTACTGGCTCGTCAAGGACGTGATCCGGCTTGAGGGCGATGCGGTCGGGCTGGTCAAGGGCAGGTTTCTTAAAAACGCCCCCAACAGATCCAACGGCGATGCGGCAACGCGCTACCTGTCGCTGAATCTGAGCTGGCTGTTCTAAGCCAGACGGAGCATCCGATGCGGTTTCTAAGCGCTGGCTCGGTGGTGCCCGCCGTGGCAATGCATTCGTCGTCGTTAGCCTTGCCAAATCTTTCCGCCGCCAAACCGGCAATGTCTCTGGTTGCGCGCACGATGAGGCCGTGGCGCATCATGCTGAAAGTTATCGAACTTTCGACCACGGAGAGGTGGCCACGCGAATTTGAATAGGCTCGTGCACGGCTTTCGTTCCCGTCCCGCTGGCCTTGACGGCCCCAGCCCGCTAAACCGTCGCGTCCCGACCTTTGAATTCGACCCACAGCGAGCTTATCCGCATGGCGCAGCCGTTTATTTTCCAGATGCAGGGCCTGACCAAGGCCTATCCCGGCGGCAAGAAGGTGTTCGAGAACATCTGGTTGTCGTTTTACGCCGACGCCAAGATCGGCGTAGTCGGGGTCAACGGCTCCGGCAAGTCGACCTTGCTCAAGATCATGGCCGGGATCGACAAGGAGTTCGGCGGCGAGGCCAAGGCCGCCGAGGGCACCAAGATGGGCTACCTGGAGCAGGAGCCCCATCTGGATGAGACGCTGACCGTCTGGGAAAACGTCATCGCCTGGTGCGAGGAAAAGAAGCTAGTCGACCGCTTCAACGCCGTCGCCGCCGAGATGGGCGAGACCTACACCGATGCGCTCATGGATGAGATGACCAGTCTCCAGGAAAAGATTGATGCTGGCGACTTGTGGGACATCGACAGCCGGGTCGAGATGGCCATGGACGCCCTGCGCTGCCCGCCAAATGAAAGCCCCGTCGACAAGCTTTCGGGCGGTGAACGCCGCCGCGTGGCCCTGGCGCGCCTGCTGCTCAGCAAGCCCGACATGCTTCTGCTCGACGAACCGACCAACCACCTCGATGCCGAGAGCGTGGCCTGGCTACAGCACCACCTGGAAGCCTTCCCCGGCTGCGTGATCCTGGTGACCCACGACCGCTATTTCCTCAACCAGGTCACGAAGTGGACGCTGGAACTCGATCGCGGCAAGGGCGTGCCCTACGAGGGCAATTATTCCGGCTGGCTGGAACAGAAGCAGAAGCGCGTCGTGCAGGAGCAGAGCGAAAGCGAAGCGCGCCAGCGCGCCCTGACCAAGGAACTGGAATGGGTGCGTTCCAATGCCAAGGCTCGGCAAAGCAAGTCCAAGGCCCGCCTGGCCAGCTACGAGGAAATGGTCCGCGAGCAGGAGAACAACCGCGGTGCACAGAGCTTCGCCACCATCCAGATCCCACCCGGGCCGCGCCTGGGCAATCTGGTACTTGAGGTCACGGACCTTGAGAAGGAATACGGCGAAAAGGTACTGTTCAAGGGCCTGACGTTCCGCTTGCCGCCCAATGGCATCGTCGGCGTGATCGGCCCCAACGGCGCGGGCAAGTCGACCCTGTTCAAGCTGATCACCGGCCAGGAGCAGCCCGACGCTGGCACTGTGAAGGTGGGCGAAACCGTGAAGCTCTCCTACGTCGATCAGAGCCGCGATGCGCTCGATCCGAACAAGACCGTTTGGCAGGAGATCAGCGGCGGCACTGACGTGATGATCGTTGGCAAACGCGAGATCAACTCCCGCGCTTATGTGGGCAGCTTCAACTTCAAGGGCGGCGATCAGCAGAAGAAGGTGGGCCTGCTGTCGGGCGGGGAGCGCAACCGTGTGCACCTGGCGAAGACCCTGGCGACTGGCGGCAATCTGATCCTGCTCGACGAGCCCACCAACGACTTGGATATCGAGACCGTGCAAGCGCTGGAAGAGGCGCTGGAGGAATTCGCCGGCTGCGCCGTGGTGATCTCCCACGATCGCTGGTTCCTCGATCGTCTTGCGACCCACATCCTGTCGTTCGAAGGCGACAGCCATGTCGAATGGTTCGAAGGGAACTTCGAGGCCT
>CANKEA010000066.1 GCA_947480815.1 Caulobacterales bacterium
AACACCGACGACAGCTTGTCGAAACTGATCACGCCATCGGGCTTGGGGTTAGCAATCGGCTTGTAGTCCTTGGCCAGGCCCGTGGCCGCCGCATCGGTCTTGCCATGCTTCAACGTGCCCAGCGGAGACCAGCCGCCGAACAGGTTGGTGATGGTCAGTTCAATACCGCCCAGCAGCACACCGCCCAGCACCGTGCCAAAGCGCGCCAGCAGCGGCTTGGCGTTGCGCACGGCCTTGAGTTCCTTGGCTACCCAGCTTTTGTCATAGGCGGCCTGGTAGGCGGTCAGCGCGTCGCCTGATCGGCCTTCGTTTATCGCTTCAAACGCCGCCTCAGCGGCCAGCATGCCGGTCTTCATCGCATTATGGCTGCCCTTGATCCGGGGCAGGTTCACAAATCCCGCCGAACAGCCGATCAGTGCGCCGCCTGGGAAGGCCAGCTTGGGAACAGACTGATAGCCGCCCTCGGTGATCGCCCGCGCGCCATAGGCCACGCGCTTGCCGCCTTCGAGCGTCGGGCGGATGCCTGGGTGCTGTTTGAAGCGCTGAAATTCGTCATAGGGCGACAGCCAGGGATTGGCGTAGTTGAGGTGCACCACATAGCCGATGGCCACATAACGGTCGCCGAAGTGGTACATGAAGCTGCCGCCGCCGGTCTTGGACTCCAGCGGCCAACCCAGCGAATGGTGCACCAGGCCGGGGCGGAAGTTGGCTTCGGTGACCTGCCATATCTCCTTCAGGCCGATACCGTATTTCTGTGGCTCCTTGCCCTCGGTCAGACTGTATTTGGCTTGTACCTGCTTCGCCAGAGAGCCGCGCGCGCCCTCGGCGATGAAGACGTACTTGCCGCGAAGCTCCACGCCGGGCTGGGAGTCAGGCTTGCGCGTTCCATCGCGATTGACCCCGAAAACCCCGGCGACCACGCCCACCAGGGCACCGACCTCGTCGTACAGCGCCTCGGACGCAGCCATCCCCGGATAGATATCAACGCCCAGGGCTTCGGCTTCCTGCGCCAGCCAGCGGCAGACATTGGCGAGTGAGGCGATGTAGTTGCCGTGGTTCTTCATGTAGCCGGGCATGGGCAGCCAGGAGATGCTCATCTGGCCCTGGGGGCCAAATAGCCAGAGCTCATCCCGAGTGACGGGTGTCTCTAACGGCGCACCCCTTTCCTTCCAGTCCGGGATCAGCTCGTTGAGCGCCTTGGGGTCGATCACAGCGCCCGACAGGATATGGGCCCCGACTTCCGAGCCCTTTTCCACGACAACGACATTGATCTTGCCGCCGGCGGCCGCCGCCAACTGCTTGAGCCGGATCGCTGCGGACAGGCCCGCCGGACCAGCGCCCACGATCACGACATCGAACTCCATGGCTTCGCGTTCGACGCTGTCGCTCATAATCCTGCTCCCTGCCCTGGCCGACCGCGGGAAAACTAAGGCGTTCCGCGCTAAGGCGGAAGCCTCTAGCAGCGAGGGCCACCACGGCCCTACCAAATGTTTGGCGCAAGGTTATGCTGAACACAAATGACCTTGACGCGCCATCCTGACCCCGACGCCTCACGCGCACTGGAAAGCCTGCTGGCCTTCTGGGCCGAGGCCGGGGTGGAGTTGTCCTATGAGGACGAGCCAGTGGACCGACTTGCCCGAGGCGCGGCGCGGCTGGCACCCCGTTCAGCTGCTGTTTCCGCCTCGGCTCGGCCTTCGCCGAAGGCTGGTTTGGCCGCCGCCATGCCCAGCCTATCCGCCGCTGTCGATCAGGCGCGCGTTCTCGCTGCCGCCGCGAATGATCTTTCTGAGCTGGAAGCCGCCATCACGGCCTTCGACGGCTGCGCGCTGAAGAGACAGGGTGCCAGCCGCGTTGTGTTTTCGCGCGGCAATCCGCAGGGCCCGATCATGATCATCGGCGAAGGCCCCGGTACAGACGAAGACCGCCAGGGCATGCCCTTCGTGGGCCGGGCCGGTAAACTGCTCGATAAAATGCTAGCCGCTGCCGGCCTGCCTGACCAGGCCTTCATCATCAACACCGTATTTTGGCACGCGCCTGGTAGCCGCCCACCGACGGCAGAGGAACAGGCGGTCTGCCTGCCGTTTGTTGAACGGGCCATCGCCCTGGTGAATCCCTCGGTCCTGTTCCTGGTCGGCGGGGCCAGCGCCAAGGCGATGCTGAAGCAGGATCAGGGTATACTTTCTCTACGTGGCCGCTGGTTCGATTGGCGCTCCAGCGACGGTGCCCTGGACGTGCCCGCGATGCCGAGTTTGCATCCAGCCTTTCTCCTGAGGCAGCCTGCGGCAAAGAAAAATTCCTGGTCAGACCTTCTGGCATTGGCCGAAAGGCTTGATCGGCCGCGCTTAGACCCGTAGAGAATCCGTCACTTAGCTGGAACCGGGCGTCACCGGGGTCACCTGTTCGACGCCGATCCGGAAGGACCTATGAAGCAACGCGCGTTTGCCTTGGCCATTCTTGCCAGCGTTATGGCTGTGTCCGCCCCGGCGTTCGCGGCTGCGCTCAAGGCTACGCCTGCCCATGTAAAAACTGTCAAACCGGCAGCCCAATCCAAGCACAAGCAGGTCACAGCGAACAAGATCGCGCTCGAGGCATCCAGCATGAAGGCCGGAAAGCCCGCAAAGGGGACAGCCGATGTCGTCTTGGCCGATCCGCTCAATCCCTTAAGCAGCGCGGACGTCGCCGCTTACCGTAATGCCTTCGCCTCGGGCGATATGAGCAAGGTTGGCAATTCCCTACTGAAGGGACGCGTGGCCTACGGGGCGCTGATCCGCCAGCGCAAGCCCACCTTCACCCAGTTGACCGCCTGGCTTAAGACCTATGGCGATCAGGCTGGTGCCGCTCGCATCTATCAAATGGCCTTGAAGGCCAAGCCGCGCCGCGCCCGCGCGCCGCGCGCCCCGACACTGGTGCGGGTCGCCGGACGGCCCCCCGGTAGCGATAAGGCTCAGGCCGCCCGCGAAGCCTATTATAGCGGTGATATCGGCCAAGCTCTGGCCCTCGCCCTCCCCGCCGGCGAGCACTGGATCGCCGGCCTAGCCGACTACCGGCTCAACCATTTCGAAGACGCTCGAATCCAGTTCGCCGCCCTGGCGCACGAAAAGGGCACAGAGCCCTGGCTACGGTCGGCCGCCGCCTATTGGGCCGGCCGCGCCTCGGCCCTGGCGGGGTCCTCCAAGGACATCCCCGCCTATCTGACCCTGGCGGCCCAGAACCCGCAGACCTTCTACGGCATGATCGCCGAACGCCAACTGGCCCTGGCAGGTATAGAGATCCCGGCCTCCGACCCGATCGGTGACCTGATCGCCAAGTCCGCCAGCGTCGGCGGCCCAGATCGCGCCACCGTGGCCCGATTCGTGTCCAGCGATGCCCGCGCCCATCGCGTCGCCGCCCTGGCACAGTTGGGGCGTATGACCGACGCCGGCGAAGAACTGCGCGCCGGCCTCGCCTCGGCCAAGACCGACACTATTCGCGATAGCTGGATGGCCCTGACCCTGGTCCTAAATCCGCAGATGGAAGCCAGCCAGCCAGTCAATCTGGTGGCCTCGGTCGCGCGTCGCATTAACGCGGCGGCCTATCCGGTGCCCGAACTGCAGCCCACCGGGGGTTTCACCCTCGACCCCGCGCTGGTCTATGCCCTGGTACGCCAGGAGAGCGGCTTCAATCCTATGGCCGTGTCGCCCGTCGGTGCCGTTGGCCTAATGCAGCTGATGCCGACCACCGCGGCACAGGCGGCGGACGATGACACCCTCAAGACAGATACCTCGCCGCTGTTTGACCCAGCCACCAACCTTCGGGTCGGCCAGGACTATTTCGCCTGGCTCATGCAGCGCGGGCTAAACAATAACGACCTGCTGCGCGGGGTTGCCGCCTATAACGGAGGCCCCGGTTCAGTTGGTAAGGCCCTGGCCCAGCTCGGGCCCGATTGCGATAGCCTGCTGTTGATCGAGACCCTGCCTGCGCAGGAAACCCGCAACTACGTCGAGCGCGTCACTGCAGCCTATTGGACCTATCGTCGCCTGTTCGGCGTGCCCAGCGGTACGCTCGACGCACTGGCCTCCGGCGCACGCATCGCCGACATCCGGCTGGATTCTAGGACCGCCGATCCCTATCCCGCCCCACCGCCATCACCCTTGCAGACCGCCGAAGCCGACGCAGTAGGGGCTTGAGGTCCGTATCGGCGGCCTTGAAGCCGCCAGCCGAGACATAATGTGTGCGCGGAACCAGCAGAGCGAGAATCGTCCGCGCGCCCAACAGCCGGGTATTTTCGCCTTCGATGAGCAGAACCTCATCGGGGCTGCGGCGTAGGTGATCGCTTGCCGCCTCGTGCCAATGCAGCGGCAGGCGCGCTCCGGCCAGAAGCAGCAGCAACTGGTCGTCGCCCGCACAGGCCTGCGCCGCCCGTGCCCCGAACTCGCCTTCCAAGCGAACAAATCCTGCCCCGGCATCGTCCGACACCTCGAACAGCACCTCGTCCGCATTGGCGGGGGCTGCCACCATCACGCGCTGGACAACGCCATCGACCGCGCCAGGCACAAGGTCGGCCAAGCTGCCAGCCAGGGCGGCGGCGGAGTTATTGGCAAACACCACGGCGCGGATCATGGTTTCTTCCATGGTCTGAACCGAGCCGCTCGGTCAAGCAGGGGCCCGGCCTGGAGATCGACCGGGTTTAGTGGCCTAACGTGAGAATACCCCAACCAGCTCCACATGCGGCGACCACAGGAATTGGTCGACAGGCAACAGACGCTGCAACACGAACCCGGCGTCTGTCAGGATACGGGCGTCGCGAGCGAAGGTCGCAGGGTTGCAAGATACCCCCAAAGCCAGTGGAACCTTGGATTGGGCGATCTGAATGGCCTGTTCCGCCGCCCCAGTGCGCGGCGGGTCAAACACAACGGCGTCCATCTTCGCCATTTCCTGGGCCAGCAGTGGCCGGCGGGCAAGGTCGCGGGTCTGCACCTCGATAGCCTTTAAGCCCGGTGCGGTAGCCCGAGCAGAGGCCAAGGCCTTGATAGCCAGTTCGGCGCTGTCGATGGCCAGGACGCTCGCTTTCACAGCCAGCCGCAGGGCGAAGGCCCCTATACCGCAGTACAGATCGGCCACCTTGTCGGCACCGGCAACCGACGCGACCACGAAATCCGCCATGATGGCTTCTGCAGCCGGAACCGCTTGCAAGAACGCGCCAGGGGGCAGCGCCACGATGGCCTGCCCGACCCGCACCATGGGGGTGCGCGCGCCGTACATCATGTCTCCGGCTAGGGTGACGCGGGCAAAGTCGGCCGCCGCGGCGGTTTCGGCGATGCGCATGCGAGCGTCGGCGGAAAGCCCGCCGCTTTTCGCCTCCACGCCGGTGATGTCGATATCTATGCCGGTCTCAGTCAGGGTCACGTGCAGCGTCGGCGCAGACTTTGGATGTTCGAACAGCGGCGCGGCCAAGGCCACCATTGCCGGAAAGGCGGCAACCAGACGTGGGTTACTGACCGGACAGACTGTGATCGGAACCAGGTCCCACGACCGGCGCGCCTTGAAACCAAGCTTGGCGGCGTAATGGGTGCCGCGGCGGGCGTGCAGCGCCAGACGCCGCCGCGAGCCTGGCTGCACACCGAAGGCCGGTAGAATCTCAGTCTCGATCCGCTCGCGTTCCAGGGCCAAGCGAATCTGCTCGGCCTTCCAGGCCAGGTAGGGCGCGTGGTCCCAGTGCTGCATGGCGCAACCACCACAGATGCCAAAGTGCGCACAGGACGGCTCAACGCGTTGCGGGCTGGGCGTCAGCACAGCCTCGACATCGCCCCGAGCGCCTGAAACCATGGCTAAGACGCGCTCGCCAGGCAGGGTCAGTGGCACGAAGACACCATTGGCGCAAAGGCCATCGCCCTGAGCACCAACGGTCTCGATCAGCAGTTCAGCCTGGAATCCCGGCTTGCTGGAGCCTTGGGTCGGACGGGTCTGGGGGCGTCGGATGCGGGATTTCCCTTCGGCCAAGGCCATTAAAGGATAGGGGCGAAGGTTCGCCTGTAAGTTGAACGAAGATGAACAAGCCGCTCAACCAGCGTTCAGTTTAATTGCCTATGCTCCAATTCCACCTCGGCGAATGCGAAAGCGGCAAAAGGAACGAGTCCATGAAAGCAATTATCACGCTGACCGGGGCCGCTGCCATGGCTGCGTCGATGATTGCCGTAACCGTGAAGGCGTCTAGCACCTAACGGGCCGAAGCTTCTCCGCCCACTGTTCAGTAGAGCCTTTTCATTTCAGTCGAGGAATCTCGTATGACTGGTATCACCATCGCCAAGGGACTGGCCAGTCTGGCCATAGTCGGGGCCACCCTGGCCGCCGGTACCGTGGCCCAGGCCCAGCCCGCCACGAACAACAGCTACTACTATGACACCCTGTCGCCGTGATCAGGTGCAGCGCGGCACGAGCGGGGGAATCCTGGGTGCCATCATTGGAGGGGTTATCGGCGGTACCGTCGTCGCCAATCCGGCCAAGACCGAAGGCGCTGGCATAGGTGCCCTGATTGGGGCCGCGGTCGGCTCTGGCGTTGGTCAAGACATCGCCGCCTGCACCCCGGCCACAGGGCCGACACCGGCTACAGCCTGCACTATGCGGCCCCTGTCCAAGGCGGTTACTACGACGCGCCTCAAACCTATTACGCCCCAACGCCGCAGGCCTATTATTACGCGCCCGCACGCTGTCAGCGCGGTTACGGTCGAGGCT
>CANKEA010000067.1 GCA_947480815.1 Caulobacterales bacterium
CCCGCTCTACACCAAAGCCAGCGGCGTGATCCGCATCGGCGAGGCCCTGGTGCTGACCCAGGCCCTGCCCGGCCAGAAGCCCGAGGTGATCCGGCCCCGCGTGATCGACTGGGTGCCCTATGAACAGCTACACTGGGCCAATGCGGCGGGCGGCGGCTTGGTAAAGACCCTGCGCTACATCGAGATCGAAAAGCTCAGCGAAGAGGGCTGTATCTTCTCGAATGGCGAATTCTTCAGCGGCATGCTCAGCCCGCTGGTCGTCAATATGATGCGTCACCCGATCAAGAACGGTTTTGCCGCCCTTGGCGAGGCGATGAAGCTCCGGGCGGAAGCGGCCTATGCCAAGGTTCCCAAGGCGGAAAAGGCCAAGGCCAAGAAGCGCGCCCAAGCCCTGGCGATAACCGTCGATAAGCTCAAGCCGGTTAAACCCACCGAGCCGCTCAAGCCCATGGTGCCTTTCGGCAAAACCGGCGCGAAGCTGAAATCGTCGTGATTGACGCGCTCTACTCGGCCCAGATTCTGACCCTGGCCGCCAACATGCCCGGTGCCGGACGGCTCGCCGCGCCGCAGGGTTCGGCCGAGAAGGTCTCGAAACTGTGTGGCAGCCGTGTGCGGGTGGACGTGATCCTCGACAAATCCGGCCGGGTGACAGATTTCGCTCAGGACGTTCAGGCCTGCGCCCTGGGCCAGGCCAGCGCTGCGGTGCTGGGCGCGCACCTGACAGGTGCAGACCTGGAGGAGGTCGAAAAAGCTCGCGCCGACCTGCGCGCCATGCTGAAAGATGGGGCCAACCCGCCCACAGGACGCTTCAGCGATCTTGCCATGCTCGAACCGGTCAAGGCCTATCCCGCCCGCCACGCCTCGACCATGCTGGCCTTCGAGGCTGCGGCCGAGGCCGTCCGCCTGGCGAGAATACGAACTAGGACCGCCGGCGCGGCTTGATCCCGGCGCGTTGCGCCGCGATAAGCAGGATGGTTCGCTGCAAGGCCTCCGCCGGCATGAAACTCTATGAACGAAGCGTCCGATGGGCTTTGAGAGCCTACAAACTGACGCTTTCGCCGTTGATCGGGCGATCCTGCCGGTTTCTGCCGACCTGTTCGGAGTATACAGCGCAATGCCTGATCGAACACGGACCCTGGAAAGGGACGACCCTTGCTTTCAGGCGACTGTGCCGTTGCCATCCCCTCGGCGGATCAGGTTATGACCCTCCGCCAGAGATGCCCCCAAAGAAGTGCGAAAAATTATGATCGATCTTGAATTCCCCGATGGCTCGCGCCGCGAATATGCCGAAGGATCTAGCGCGCGCGACGTCGCCGCCGCCATTTCCAAGAGTTTGGAAAAGCGCACCATCCTGGCGCGCCTCGATGGACAGCTGATCGATTTCGACCGCCCCCTGCCCGGCAGCGGAAAGATCGAACTGGTCGGCCGCGACGATCCCGAGGCCTTGAACGTGATCCGGCACGATACCGCCCACATCCTGGCCCAGGCGGTACAGGAGCTGTTCCCAGACACACAAGTGACCATCGGTCCCAATGTCGAGGACGGGTTCTACTACGACTTCGCGCGTGATCAGCCGTTCAGCCTGGATGATCTTCCCCGGATCGAAGACCGCATGCGCGCCATCGTCGACCGCGACGATAAGATCCGCCGCGAGCAAGTGAGCCGCGATCAGGCCATCGCCGACTTCAAGGCCATGGGCGAGATCTACAAGGCCCATATCATCGAAAGCATCCCGGCGGGTGAAACCGTGACGGTCTATCACCAGGGCGACAGCTGGAAAGACCTCTGCCGCGGCCCTCACCTGCCCAGCACACGGCACGTCGGCAAGGGCTTCAAACTGACCAAACTGGCCGGGGCCTACTGGCGCGGTGATCAAAACAATCAGCAACTCCAGCGCATCTACGGCACCGCCTGGGCCAGCGAAGAAGACCTGGCCGCCTATCTGACACGCATCGAGGAAGCCGAACGGCGCGACCACCGCAAGCTGGGGACCTTGATGAACCTCTTCCACATCCAGGAAGAAGGCAGGGGAATGGTGTTCTGGCACCCCAAGGGCTGGCGGCTTTACCGTACGCTGCAGAACTATGTGCGCCGGCGCATGGAGGCGGGCGGCTACGACGAGGTCAAGACGCCGCAGATTCTCGACCACAGCCTTTGGCAAAAGAGCGGCCACTGGGACAAGTTCGGCGCAAATATGTTCGTCTGCACCACCGAGGATGGCGACACCCTGGCGGTCAAGCCGATGAACTGCCCCGGCCATATCCAGATCTTCAACTACGGCCAGCGCTCCTATCGCGAACTGCCGCTGCGTATGGCCGAGTTCGATGGCCTGCACCGCAACGAGAGCTCAGGCGGCCTGCACGGCATCATGCGCGTGCGGGGCTTGGCTCAGGACGACGCGCACATCTTTTGCACCCCTGACCAGATCGAGGCCGAGGCCAAGGACTTCATTGCCATGTTGCGGCTGATTTACGCCGACCTCGGCGTGGAGCTGCATTCGGTCAAGCTGGCGCTGCGCCCGGACCTGCGCTTTGGCGATGACGAGACCTGGACCACCGCCGAAGATACGCTCGAGCGCGCCGCCAATGCCGCCGGGGTGCAGGTCGAACGTCTGCTCAATGAGGGAGCTTTCTATGGCCCCAAGCTAGAGTTCCACCTGCGCGATGCCATCGGCCGCACCTGGCAATGCGGCACCCTTCAGCTCGACTATGTGCTGCCAGAGCGGCTTGACGCCTCCTACATCGGCGAGGATGGCACCAAACACCGACCCGTGATGCTGCATAGGGCCATCCTGGGATCGCTGGAGCGTTTCCTGGGCATTTTGCTCGAACACTATGCAGGTGCCCTGCCGATGTGGCTGGCACCGGTGCAGGTCATGGTTGCCACAATTACTTCCGAAGCAGATGGTTATGCCTGCTCGGTCTTGGCCAGTTTGAAGGCGGCTGGAATTCGGGCTGAACTCGACTTACGCAACGAGAAGATAAATTACAAAATTCGGGAGCATAGCCTCATCAAGACGCCGGTAATCGCGGTGGTCGGACGGAATGAAGCGCAGGAACGCACCGTTGCGCTGCGTCGTTTTGGAGGTCAGGCGCAAGAGCTGCTGGGGCTGGATGAAGCCGTGGCAATCCTCAAGCGCCAGGGTCTAGCGCCCGACCTGATTGGGAACTGATGAACCAAGCCGCTCGCTCCGTGACCGCGACCACCGATTTCACGCCGGCCCAGCCGAACGTGTCGGTGATCATGGTGGCGTATCGAACCGGCGAGTCGCTGGAAAAGGCGATTCGAAGCGTTCTGGATGATCCCGCGGTCAATGAACTGGTCATGGTCGACAACGGCTCAGCCGAGGCTACGGCCGAAGGGCTGCGCGTCCTGGCCCGCGACGAGCCCCGCGTGGTTCTGCTGCAAGGACACGGCAACATTGGCTTTGCCCGTGGTGCCAACCGCGGCATGTTGGCGGCGCACGGCCACTATGTGGTGTTCCTCAATCCTGACGCTTTCCTTCAGGCTGGCTGTGTCGATGCCCTGATCAGGGGCCTCAACGGCCAACCGCCGCGTAGCCTGGTGGGTGCCTGTATTCTCAATCCGGACGGCCGCGAGCAACGCGGAAGTCGGCGTGGCGAAGTCAACGTTCTTTCCGCCGTGATGACTCTATCGCAGCTCAGCCGCCGCTTCCCCAACCTCGATGCCTACGAGATTTATCGTAACCACGACGTCATGCCCGAAGGCCTGGTACCCATACCGACCATTTCCGGGGCCTGTTTTGCCGCAAGCCTTGAAGATTTCAAAGCCTTAGGCGGTTTCGACGAGGGTTATTTCCTGCACGTCGAGGACGTTGATCTGTGCTGGCGCGCGCGCCGCTCGGGCGGCTCGGTGCTGTTCCAACCCAAGGCCAAGGTCGTGCACCTGGGCCATACCAGTAAATCTAGCCCCTGGCGGGTGGAGATGCATAAGGGCCTGGGCCTGACGCGCTATTTACTCAAGCGGGCAGAAAACCTTCCGGCCTATTTAGCGGCGCTCATCCTCTTGCCGCTGATAATGCTCACCGCAATGGTACGGCCCGTGGTGTGGCATGTGCGCGGTCGCCGGGCCTAGTCGCCACAACAGGGCGGCCGATTTCAGCGCCGCGCAATACCGTCATTCAAGGTTGGAGTGCGCTGCGGCGCATAGACCGTCAGGGTCATGTCATCGCCGTTGGAATAGTCGATACCGCTAACCGTACCGACCGCACGCGCGGTCGCGCCCTTAGCGGTCAAAGCCTTGCGAAACGCTGCGTCCTCGCGCTTTTCGATAATGGCCGGCCGGCCATCGGCGATGGCCTGGGCTGCCGCCGGAGCCTTGCCCAGCTCTGTCTTGGCACCCAAGGCAAACACCAGGCTCGGCTCGCCATAGCCATCAACTGCGACTGGCCCCTGGGCCAAACCGCTCTGTGGATCGAGCATGGCTTGCTGCAGCAGGCTGGCGACCCGATGAGAGAGCCACAATGGCTCCAGCCGCGGTAGCAGCCCACCAACCAGTGTACCGTGCGCCAGAACCCCCAAGACCAGGGCCGCAGCCGTGGCGCGCATAGCCTGACCACGCAGCAGCAGTAGCCCCCCCGTCAATCCGGCCCCCAGGTAAAGCAGGGCCGCAAGGATCGCGCTGAAGACGTCGCCGACGTCGCCATACAGTTTTAGGCCAACCATAGCGACGGCCGCAAACACTAGGGCCGACAGGCCGCTCAGCGCCGCACCAATGATTCGTGTCGTGCGGCCCATTTGCAGCGGCTGAGTGCCAGCTAGGGCCGCCGCCATCAGCCAAGCCAGGACACCGTAGGCAGGCAGGGTGTAGTGGACCAGCTTAGTCGGTAGCAGCTCGAACATGAGCCATGTCGGGATCAGCCAGGCCAAGGCGAAACGCACGCCTGTCTCGGCTCGCCGCTTCCAGGCAAACACCGCGCCCGCCGGCAGCAGCAGAGTTCCAGGAAAAATCAGGATCGGGGCCAGCAGGGTGTAATAGCCGGGAGAGACGGCATGGCCTTCAGATCCGCTGGTGAGCTTGGGCGCAAGGTCGCCACCCACGGCCGATGACCAGAAGCGGCCATCCGTCTGCACCGTAATCGCCACGGCCCAGGGGAGGAAAACCAGCCCAACGAGCAGCAGGCCCCAGCCCCAGCCGATGCGCCGCGCCCAATCCGCCTCACGGTCGGCACCCCACAGCGCCAACCCAGCCGTAAGCGCCACCGCCGGTCCGATTGGTCCCTTGTCGAGCAGGGCCAGGGCGATACCTGCCCAGAAGGCGGTCTTGGTCCAAACCCCCACAGGCGGCCCGCCGCGACTGGCCGCATATATCCGGCCCAGCGCCGCCATGGCCAAGGTTGTCGCTCCGCAGAGCACCGCATCGGTTTTCGCGATCGAGGCCTCGGTCGACAGCAGGCCGCTGACGCCCAGCAAAACCCCGGCTAATAACCCAGCCTCTGCGCCAAACAACGCCGCCGCACCCCAGGCCGCCGCCGCCGCCGCCAAGGCCGCGCCGAGTAATGACGGAATACGGTAAGCCCAGATCGCCCGAGCTTCTGGGTTAGAAAACGTGGAGACAGCCGCCATCTGCAGCCAGTGGATACCGACGGGCTTCTTAAAGCGCGGGTGTTCCTGAAACTTGATCATCACCAGGTCGCCAGCTTCGAGCATCTGAGCGGTGGCCTGGGCGAAACGGCTTTCGTCGCGGTCCAGCGGCGGCAAGGTGAAGAGGCTGAACGATCCCGCGATAATGGCGATCAGGGCGGCAAGGACAGGACCGCGCCAGCCGCGCGCCGCAGCCGCCAGCCAAGCCTGGGGTTCGATCCCGTCCAGAATCGGTTTCCCACTGTTTGATACAGGGCTCATGCGTAGCGTATTACCACAAACCTTTCCTGAGCCGACTTTTGCGCTATTTGATGGCGATGGCTCGCGACCCCGCTTTCAAGACCGCCCAGAAGCCGACCTCGAAGGCCGCAGCAAAATCGGTCGATGAGGTGCCGTCCAGACTGCCGGACGTCTCCATCGTGGTGCCGGTCTACAACGAGGAGGGCGCGGCACCCGACCTCGCCCGCGAGATCGCCATGGCGTTCACGGGCCAAAATTTCGAGGTCATTTTCGTCGATGACGCCAGCACGGACGCCACATGCGGCGTCATGACGGCCTTGAAGGCCGAAATTCCCCAGTTACGGGTCCTGGCTCACCGTAAGAATTCCGGCCAGAGCCGTGCGGTACGCACCGGCGTGCTGGAAGCGCGCGCTTCGATCATCGTCACGCTCGATGGCGACGGCCAGAACGATCCCGCAGATGCCCCGCGCTTGACGGATCGGCTGCTGGCGGGCCCCGCCACGCTTGGGCTGGTCGGCGGCGAACGCGCCAAGCGGCAAGATAGTTTTTCGAAAAAATATGCCTCAAAAATTGCCAACGCCGCGCGCCGGGCCATTCTAAATGATCAGACCAGCGACGCCGGCTGCGGCATGAAGGTATTCCGACGCGAAGCCTTCCTGCGTCTGCCGTATTTCGACCACCTGCACCGATACCTACCCGCCATGATGCTGCGCGAGGGTTATGAGG
>CANKEA010000068.1 GCA_947480815.1 Caulobacterales bacterium
ATCAACTGGCGCGTTTTGAGACCGCCTACGCGGCTGGTTCCGTTGCGGATTTTCTGATCATAGACACCCCTGGCGGCCACACCCCACTCTCGGTTGCTGCCCATGGGCGCGCCGATCTGATCGTCACGCCAATGAACGACAGCTTCGTCGATTTCGACATGTTGGGTGTTGTCGATCCGGTCAGCCTGGATCTGATCCGGCCGAGCCTCTACGCCCTGACCGTCTGGGAGGCGCGCAAGGCCAAGGCGGCGTTCAGCCGGCAGTCGGTCGACTGGGTGGTGCTGCGAAATCGCCTCGCCCCGGCGGAGGCACGCAACCGGCGGCGGCTGGAAGAGCGTTTGATCGCCTTGTCGCGCCGCGCCGGCTTTTCCATCGCATCGGGCCTACGTGATCGGGTGATATACCGTGAACTGTTCCCCTTCGGTTTGACGGTCGCCGATCTTTCAACCAAGGTGCGGCCAGTCGCCGTGTCGCTCAGCCATGTGGCCGCGCGGCAGGAACTGCGTGCCCTGATGCATTGTCTGGGCCTGGCGGACTATTCCGGCGAAGACCTGCTCGCCGCTCAGTAGCGGCGCATGATCGATCTCCTCATTGCTGCCGCTGTGCTGGCCTTCCTAGTCTGGCTGGGCCGTGGCGCGTCGGCTTCGAAAAAAGCCAGTTCATCCGGCAAGTGGCGCATTGTCGGGGGCATGATCGCCCTGGCGGTCGTGGTGTGGGGCACGCTATTGCTTGTCCGCGGTGCCTGGATCGGGGGTGTGCCCCTGTTGATCACAGGCCTCGGTATGGCCCTAGCCGCTCGCCGACGTGGCGCACGCTCTACCGCCACTGAATCCTCACCGTCGTCCGCTCGCATGAGTGTGGCCGAGGCCCGGTCTATGTTGGGTGTGGGGGAGGGGGCCAGCCGGGCCGAGATCGAGGCGGCCTACAAGCGGTTGATGATACGGGTCCACCCTGACCACGGCGGTGCCAGTGGCCTAGCTATCCAATTGAATGCTGCTCGTGACGTTTTGCTGAAATCCTAGCGGGCTTGGCCGAACCGGAAGAAATATCGGGCCGTTATGCTAGGGCTTTGGCTGCGGGTGCCATCTGCGGGGTGTCTAGCCTGGCGGCAGAACTATACAGTCCATCCGCTTGGCTGTGATGCTCTTGCAGGCCTCGCGGGCGTCAGCCTCGCCCAGGCCGATGAACTGGGCACGATAGCCTTTCCCAGACTTCTCGACCTTGCTGTCGGCCTCTCCGACCGCACTGGCGAAACGCTTTTCGATCAGTTTAACTTGGCTGTTCGCGAGGCTCTGCTGGCGAAACGCGCCAACCTGAATGCCCCAGCGGCCCTTGGCTTCTGATTGACTAGGCCTCAGCGGGTGCCGGGCAGGGTTATTGGCTAGCTCGATATGCACGCTCGCCTGCTCCGCATCGCCCTGGCCGATTGGTGGCCGGGTTAGGTGGCCTTCGGCCGACGGCTCGGAAAGGTTCCGGCCTATCGAGGCGGTCTTGTCGCCGTGGTTGCGACGGTCCAGCACATCGAAGCCCGTAAGGAGCAGATCTTCGACATTTGAATCGCGTGCCGCAGTCGACGAGCCGCCCATGACCACTGCGATCAGTCGGCGGCCATTGCGCACCGCCGAGGCAGAAAGGTTAAAGCCGGAGGCGTTGGTGTAGCCCGTCTTCAGGCCGTCCACGCCCGGCATCTTGCCTAGCAGTCCGTTGTGATTGCGCATGGTGCGCCCGCGGAAGCTGAACTGCTGAGTGCCGAACAGGCTGTAATACTGCGGATAGTCGCGCATCACGGCGCGCGACAGCACGGCGATATCGTGTGCCGTCGAGATTTGTCGGCTGTCCGGTAGGCCCGACGCATTGACGAAGCGGGTGTTATGCATCCCAAGCTCTTGGCCGCGCAGGGTCATTAGCGCAGCGAAGCGGGCCTCGGTGCCCCCCATTTTCTCGGCTAGGGCCACGGCCATGTCGTTTGCGGACTGCACCGCCAGGGCACGCATGGCATCGTCGACGCTGATGCTCTCTCCAGCGCGCAGGCCGAGCTTTGTCGGAGCCATGGCGGCGGCGCGTGGGGAAACGGTAATCTGATCGCCAAGCTTCATCCGGCCTTCGGCCAGAGCCTCGAACGCCAGGTACAGGGTCATGATCTTGGTGATCGAGGCGGGGTAACGCGGGCTGTCAGACTTGTTCTCGTACAGGACCTCGCCGCTGTTGGCGTCGATCACGATGGCGGCGTACTTTGGCTGTGAAGAGGGGACAAAGTGCAGGGCCTGTGCTTGGGCTCGCGCACACAACAGCGGTGTGAATGCGCTGGCGGCGAATGCGAGGGCGATTAGAACGCGCCTGGCGGGCTGGGGCATGGGCCTTTGTCCGTCGAACTGAGGATTAAACGACTCGATTCTGAGTCGCGCTGAACGAATGCAGCTTAATATGCGCAATGGGGCGTTTCGCGATGGTTAACAAGATGTGAGCGGGTGGCGTAATCTTTCCGTGGGTTAGCCTGACCGTCAAGGTGAATGACCCTGCTGCGACGTTATTGTGCAGTGCACAAAAAAGCTTGCGTGCTGCGATGCAGTATGGTGAAATGTTTGTGCAACATAGTTTTTCCGTTCGTCGCCTTTCACTTGTCTACAGGAGAGCCCCATGGCCACCGCCGCTGACACCATCAAGTCGACCACCGACCAATTCACCGCCGCCGGCACGCAAGCCTTCAAGGACTCTGTCGAAAAGACCCTGTCTGGCATCAATGATGTGAACACCCATTCCAAGAAGAACCTCGAAGCTGTGGTGGCCTCGGTGACCGCCGCCACCAAGGGTGCTGAAGCCCTGGGCGCTCAGGCAATCGCCTTCTCCAAGAAGAGCGTCGAGGATCAAGTCGCGGCCTCCAAGGCCCTGGCTGGCGCCAAGAGCGTTCAGGAAGCGGTCGAGTTGCAAACCAGCTTCGCCAAGTCGGCTCTTGAATCCTACCTCGCTAACGTCAACGCCATGTCGCAAACCGTCACTGCCTCGGTGAAGGATGCTTTCAAGCCGATCAACGAGCGTGCCATCGCGCTGGTCGAAAAGGTGCAAGCCGCCCGATAGGCCCTGGCTGCCGGATAGGTCGCCTTTCGGCGTCCATCTGGCTTCCACCTCAGAATTAAAGGCCCGGGCTGGCGACAGTCCGGGCCTTTTCTCGTTTGCCGCCCCCGGTCCCCCCGCGCTATCACAGCACAGGCGTTCGGAGGTGAGATGTCCAAGGTCGAGCAACGATTAGCGGAACTGGGCCTGAGCCTGCCCACGCCCGTTTCTCCCATCGCCAACTATGTGCCGTACGTGCGGTCTGGGAACCTGGTTTACATCTCCGGCCAGGTCTCACTCGGTGCAGACGGCGGCATTATGGGCACGGTAGGCGACGATCTCACCCTGGAGCAGGGCCAGGCCGCGGCGCGTCTCTGTGGTCTTAATCTGCTGGCCCAGATGAAAGCGGCCTGCGGTGGCGATCTCGATCAGGTCAAGCGCGTGGTCAAACTGGGCGGGTTCGTCCAGGGCGCAGCGGGCTTCATTGACATACCCTCGGTGGTCAACGGCTGTTCCGACCTGATGGTGGCGGCTTTCGGCGATGCTGGCCGCCATGCCCGCTCGGCCGTGGGTGTCTACCGCCTGCCGCGTGGATTTGCTGTTGAGGTTGACGCCGTGGTGGAAGTCTAGATTGCGCCACAGCTCACGCCCGGCGATCCAGCTGTTCGGCGAAGCTTGGGATCGGCTGTTCTCGCCCGCCATTGCCCACCGCGGACTCTGGACGCCCTACGGTGCGCCGGAAAACTCTCTGATGGCCTTCCAGGCGGCCTGCGACGCCGGCTACAGCATAGAACTCGATGTGCAGCTCTCGGCGGATGGCGAGGCCATGGTGTTCCATGATGAGCGGCTGGAGCGCCTAACCGGCACCGAAGGCCGCTTGAGTGACCATACCGCTGCTGAACTTAGTGCCCTGTTTCTTTCGGGTACTGATGATACCATCCCCACCCTGGCCGAGGCCCTGGTCGAGATTGGCCACCGCGCCCTGGTGTTGATCGAGGTCAAGGCGCCGTTTGGCGAGGTTGGGCTGCTGGAAAAGCGCGTCAGCGAAGTGCTGCTCGATCACAATGGTCCCACCGCCGTCATTGGTTTTAATCCCTATTCTCATGCCTGGTTCGCTCAGCATCATCCGCAGATCCTGCGCGGGCTCGACTCTTACGCCTGGCGTGACAAGGCCGCCGATAGGCTTGCTCTCGACCAACGCCGCGCCTTTGCCGCCCTGGAGCAGGTCGATCTGGCCAAGCCAGATTTCTTGGCGCTTAGCCTCGATATTCTGCCCAGCGCTCGTACCGACGCCTTGCGGGCTGATGGCATGCCGGTCGTGGCCTGGACCATCCGCAGCCCCGATCAGTGGGCCACGCTGCAGGACCATTGCGACAACTTCATCTTCGAGGGTTTTAAGCCGTGATCCCGCTAAACCCGGCGGTGCAGGTGTCCCGCCGGATCGAGGAGATCGGGCGCGAACCGTGGGATGCCTGCGCCGGGCCCTACGGCAATCCCTTCATCGCCTACGACTTCCTTGATGCTGCCGAGCAGGCTGGTTGCGCGGTCGAGCGGCAGGGTTGGGGACCGCAGCACCTTAGCCTGCGCGATGAAGCCGGTGCCGTGGCGGCGGTCATGCCGCTCTATATGAAGGCGCACAGTCAGGGTGAATACGTCTTCGATCACGCCTGGGCCCAGGCCTATGAACAGGCCGGGGGCCACTATTACCCCAAACTCCTCAGCGCCGCGCCGTTCTCGCCGGTGACGGGCCCGCGTCTTTTGATCCGCCCCGACATCGACGCAGACGCCGCCTGTCGTCTTTTGCTGGGTGGGGTTGTGGCCCTGGCCGAGGAGCGTGGTGCTTCATCGCTGCATATCAACTTCCCGACCGGGAAGGAGTGGACGTGGCTGGGGGAGGAGGGGCTCTTGCTTCGCCAGGATCAGCAGTACCACTGGCATAACCCTGGCTATGCCGACTTTGAGGCCTTCCTGGCCGACCTCTCGTCTGGCCGCCGAAAGACCATCCGCCGTGAACGCCGCGAAGCGCAGAAAGATCTCGAAATCGTTGCTGTGTCAGGCGCAGACCTGACCGAAGACCACTGGGACGCCTTCTTCACTTTCTACATAGATACGGGCGGACGAAAGTGGGGCCGCCCCTATCTGAACCGACACTTCTTTTCTCTGATCGGCGAGCGGATGGCCGACCGTATTCTGCTGGTCATGGCGCGGCGGGGAGGGACCTGGATTGCCGGGGCCCTGAATCTGATCGGCACAGACGCTCTGTACGGTCGCAACTGGGGCTGCACCGAGGACGTACCCTTTCTGCATTTCGAGCTCTGCTACTATCAGGCGATCGAACATGCGATCCGGCTGGGCCTCTCCCGCGTCGAGGCCGGTGCCCAGGGCCAGCACAAGATCGCCCGTGGCTACCTGCCGCAAGCGGTCTATTCGGCCCATTGGATTGCCGATCCGGCGCTGCGCGCGCCCGTCGCCCGCTATCTGGATCAGGAACGTGTCGCTGTCATGGGTGAGATGGACTATCTGGCGGCGGAGTTCTCGCCCTTCCGGCACGAAACCTAGGCCCCATCGCATCGAGAGATCGGATATGGGCCATGACCATCTGGACCCCGTTGCCCGTCGCGCCCTTCCCCCCATCCTCAGCCATCGCTAAACCCCCTCCATCAGCACGGGAGTCCCTGATGAGTCTCGACGGCACCTACGATCCAGACACTGTTGTCGCTAAGATCCTGCGTGGTGAAATCCCCAGCGCGAAGGTGTTCGAGGACGCTGAGGTTCTGGTGTTGATGGACGCCTTTCCGCAGGCGCGTGGCCACATGCTGGTGATTTCCAAGACCTCAAAGGCCCGCAACCTGCTCGAGGCTGAGACCAAGGCCCTGGGCCGCTTGATCGGCGCTGTGCATAGGGCGGCCCGCGCCGTGACCGCTGCCCTAAAGCCGGATGGCCTAGTCGTCACCCAATTCAACGGTGCGTCGGCCGGCCAGACGGTGTTTCACCTGCATTTTCATATCATCCCGTGCTTCGATGGTGAGGCCCTTGCCCGCCATGGCGGCGGCATGGCCGAGCCGGGCGACTTGAAGCTCTTGGCCGAACAGATCGCTTCGCACTACCTAGCCGCGTGAATCGGCGTGTATGAATCGGCAAGGCATTATCGCGCTGCTCAGCCTGACACGTCCGGCCCTGCACGTGATGCACCAGCCGTAGTGCCTGATCGGCAGCGCCGCCTTGATGATCGCCGGTGCCGAAGTGCCCGACTGCCCCGATCTCGATATCCTCACCACCGGTGCCGGTGTAGCTTTTCTGGAGCGCTAATGGGCGGAGCAGAGGTTTGGGGGTTATCGCCTCGACACGGACTGACCCTTTCAGTCGCAGTTCTCGCGCTACAGATTTTCGCCGGGCGCAGTGGAGGTGATGGGCGACCTCACGCTCAACGGTGTCGCCGTAACCCTGCAGGAAATCGCCGCCGCTCCGTTCGGTGTCATGAAGGTGCCGATACCG
>CANKEA010000069.1 GCA_947480815.1 Caulobacterales bacterium
AAAAAGGCGGCGCAGGACTGCGCCGCCTGGCTCAAACCCGAATCGATTTCGGTCCTTAAGCGGCCTTTTCGCTTTCGATGGTGAGCGTGGGTTGCTGGATTGGAATCTGTCGTGGCTTGAGGGCCTCGGGCACTTCTCGCACCAGATTGATCGAAAGCAGGCCGTCAGCGATGCGCGCGTATTTCACCACCACATGGTCGGCCAACTGGAACTTGCGTTCGAAATTCCGCTCGGCCAGGCCGCGATGCAGGTAGCGTCGGGCGTCGTCATTGGCGGTCTTGCGGCCCTGCACGGTCAGCAGGGTTTCGCGCACATCGATGGTGAGTTCGTCGGGCTTGAAGCCGGCGACGGCGATGTCGATGCGATAGGCCTGATCATCGGTGCGTTCGATGTTGTAGGGCGGATAGCCAGCCGCGTTTTCGATGGCAGCGGCGTCGAGCAGGGAGGCAAGGCGGTCAAAGCCGACCGCGGAGCGATAGAGCGGGGAAAAATCGACGGTTCTCATGGGAGCATCCTTCTTGAATAAGCAAGGTTGTGGCGGCGGACGGAGGGCAGTCCAATTTGGCACTGCCGGTCATCCGAAAGGCCCGGAAATCCAGCGCCTTCGGGAAAGAGATGGGGGTATTCGCTGGCGTTTCAAGGCCGTGAGGCTGGGGCCGTATTCGCAACCGTCGCGTCGGCACCCCTCGGTTTGGAAAGCGATTGAATGACTTTGCGCTTCAACAAACCAACCGCTTGGCTCAAAGTGCAACGAACCCGAGAAGGACCCTGCTATGGCCACATTGGATGACGTCACCGCCAAGATCCGCATGGCCGTTGGTGCCGATTCCGGCTTGGGGAAAAGCCTGAAGTTCGACCTCAAGGGCGACGGTTTTATCCACATCGACGGCGGGAGCGTAACCAATGAAGATGCCCCGTCGGATCTCACCTTGACCCTGACCTTGGCCGATCTTCTCGATGTTGCCGCTGGACGACTGGATGCCACGGCGGGGGTAATGAGCGGGCGGATCAAGCTCTCGGACATGATGCTTGCCATGGGTCTGCAGCCGAAAATGGGCGTGCTGTTCTCTAAAATCAGCTGAGCCGTTGATGGCGGATATGCCGCCCCTGATCGCGGTCGAAGGCGCGCCCGTTCCGGCGGGACTTCAGGCCGCCTGGCTTACGGGCGCAGATGGCACACGGTTGCGAACTGCCCTGCTTGAGCCAAGGGGCAGTCTGCGCGGGTCAGTTGTGCTGAGCGCAGGCCGTACGGAATACCTGGAAAAGTATTTCGAGACGGCGCAAGCGCTGGCCGACCGTGGATTTGTGGTGCTGCTGCATGATTGGCGCGGCCAGGGCCTGAGTGATCGGCTGCTAAGCGACAGATTGCGCGGCCATGCCGTCGGTTTCCATGCGTTCCTCGACGATTATCAGCGCCTGCTGGCGGCTTACCTGTCCCGCTTGCCAAAACCCTGGTTCATGGTGGGCCATTCGATGGGGGGGTGCCTCAATCTGATGACACTGGCCAAGGGCGAGACCCGGTTTGAGGCGGCGGTGCTGCTGGCACCGATGCTGAGACTGAACCTATCGGCCGTAAATCGTGCCGTGGCTGGCCCGCTCAGCCGCCTCTTCGACTGCCTTGGACGCGGTGGCGACTATGTGCTGGGCCAGAAGGGCACGCCCTGGCCGGCGTTTGACAAGAACCTGCTGACCCATGACCCGGTGCGCTATGGACGCATGCACGCCCAGCTGTTGGCCAATCTGGAGCTGAAACTTGGCGGACCGACCTGGGGCTGGCTGGCTTCGGCTGTGGCGGCGATGCGCTGGCTGGCGCGGGACGCGGATCTCAGCTCGATTTCAATTCCTGTGACCGTATTGAGTGCCCGGGCCGACGGCATTGTCGACAACGCCGCGCAGGCGCTTGCCGTGAAAAGGCTTTCAAAGGGAACACTGGTCCAGGTGCCCGGTGCCAATCATGAGATCTTGCAGGAGACCGACCCCAGGCGGGGCCTGTTCCTCGAAGCGTTTGATCGGCTGGCGGCGTTAGTCGCGGCTTAAGTTGCGGCCGGTCGCAGGATTTCGACGGCGGCAGCGATCATCCCACGATCCCCCCCGATCACGACCTGACCGCCCAGAGTGCCGACAGCATCCCCGCGCCAGTCCGTCACCGCTCCGCCAGCGCCCTCGATTACCGGGATCGCGGCGTCGATGTCCCAGCACTTCAGGCCGGCCTCAATGACTAGATCGAGCGTGCCCGCCGCCACCATGGCATAGGCATAGGCATCGCACCCCAGGCGGGCGAGGCGCGTGGCGGCGCGCAGTTGGATCCAGGCGGCGCGTTCGGCGAGGTTGAAGCAGGATTCTGGATCGGTCGTGGCGATGACGGCGCGCGAGACGTCGGCGCAGGCACGGACGTTCAGGGGGGTCGCGGTCCCGTCGCGGCCCACCAGCCGCGAGCCTGCAGCGGAGCCGATATAGGTTTCGCCCAAAAAGGCTTGGCCGATGGAGCCCAGCACAGCACGGCCCCGCCAACGCAGGCCGATCAAGGTGGTCCAAAGCGGCAGGCCGGCAATGAAGGCGCGCGTGCCGTCGACCGGATCGAGCACCCAAACGAACTCAGCGTCGTCTCGATCGCGGCCGTATTCCTCGCCGATCACGCCGTGCTCTGGGTAGCGTGCCGTGATCATTTGGCGGATCGCTGCCTCGGCACCGCGATCCGCTTCGGTGACAGGGTCAAAAGCGCCGGGCCCGCCCTTATCGTCCAGCCCGTGGTCAGCGCGGAACAGCGGTAGGATGGCCTCGCCGGCAGCGGCGTTAAGCTGAAGCAAGAAGCCGTCAAGTTCGGCGAGGCGTTCGGGGAGCAGGCCAGTCATGCGTCCAGCCTTACCCTTGGTTGTGGCGCGGCCTCAAGAGAAAGGCTTCTTAACCCACATCTGACTGATCGGTGTCGCCATGAAGCGACTTGCCTAAATCCAACAGTCGGCGGCGGGGCCGTTCGCTGAGCTGGTAGTAGGCGCGGATCGGATCCATCGTTTCCTTGCGCGCGAACATCTCGCCACCGTCGGCGCGATGATCGGCCGGCGCGGTGCGGCGGGGAGCCTCTGTAAGGCCATCGTAGAAATATCCGACCGGAACATCTAGCGCCTCAGACAGTGCCCAAAGTCGGGCGTCGTTCCAAAACGGAACGGCTTGCAGCCTGAGCCACAAGTCGCGCGCCAAGCGACATGGCACAGCATCAACGCTCTTTCACCGCGAATTCAGTGTCGGCATCGCTCTGGGGCCCCGCAGTGTGGGCTGAGACCCTAGCGTCCTTTTGTGTGTTTCCGATGATCCCTCTAGAAGGGCAGAGATGACGAAGATGAAAACGCCTCTGGGGCAGGATCTGGCGTGGCGGCTTGAGGCCGTGGGCTTTGATCTGTTCACCGGTCTGGTGCGGCTGCTGGGGGTGGATGCGGCCTCTGCTTTTGGCGGCTGGCTGATCAAAACGCTTGGCCCGCTGAGCGGCGCAACCCACCGACTAGCGCGCCGTAATATCGAATTGGCCTTTCCGGACAAGGACTCTGCCTGGCGCGAGCAGGTGTTGGCCGACCAGTGGGAGAACCTGGGCCGTACGTTCTTTGAAATTCCAGTGATGGAGCGGGTTCTACCGTCGACGGGCCGTGTCGAACTCGTAAATGGTGACCGGTTGCACCAGATCGCCGCGGGCGGGCGGGCGGTCGTATTTGTGTCCGGGCATTTCTCAAATTGGGAGGTAATGCCGGCGGCCATCGTTGACAGCGGTGTGTTCTGTCAAATGACCTATCGCGCGACCAACAATCCGTATGTCGACGATCGCATCAAGAAGAGCCGCTTCCGTTATGGCGTGCGGTTGTTCGCGCCCAAGGGTGGCGATGGCTCGCGCGAGCTCCTCAAGGCCATGGAACGCGGAGAGTCGGTTGCGCTGATGAATGACCAGAAGTTCAATAGCGGTGTCGCGGCCCCGTTCTTTGGACACCAGGCCCATACGGCACCTGCGCCGACACGTCTGGCTCTGCGGTTCGGCACTGTGCTTCAGCCGATGTCGGTGCAGCGGATCAAGGGCGCGCGGTTCCGCGCCGTGGTGCATGAGCCAATCGAACTTCCGCATACCGGCAACCGCAGCGAGGACATCGCCGCCGGAGTGCGGGCAGTGAACGCCTTCATCGAGGCGCGCATTCGCGAGCGGCCGTCGGAGTGGTTCTGGGTTCATAAGCGATGGGCGAACGCGGTCTATGATGGGACCGAGGACCTGCCCCAGGCATAGTCTGCGGCGGCTTAGCCTGGCCTAAAAACACCCCTCGTGCCGGTACGGCTATGTTATGGTCGCAGCGCAGTCTTAAGGAGATCGATACCGAGGTGAAGGCGGCACGCGTATCCTCGCTGAAGCGGCACGGAGCGTTCGTATAGGTATGGCGGATCGGTCCCATCCCAACCGGACGACCGATGGGGGCTGGTGCCGCAGGCCCCGTGCTCGGAAAGGGCGACTCGACCGCTTCTTCACCTTTATTGCTTGCGTGGCCGTGACCGTGGTCGCGGTCGGTCTAGCGTGTCGCTGGCCGGGACTTTGGGCCCTGGCCGGAGCGGCGGGTCTGCTAAGTGTGATCGGCATGGTCGACCTTATCCAGACCCACCATTCGATCCAGCGCAACTATCCGATCCTGGGCCATATCCGCTGGCTCGCCGAACTGATCCGGCCGGAAATCCGCCAGTATCTGATCGAGAGTGACCAGGACGCCGTTCCTTTCTCTCGCAGTCAGCGCTCGCTGGTCTATGCGCGCGCGAAGAACGAGGGCAGCGAGCAGCCGTTTGGTACCCTGCTGGACGTTTATCGCCAGGGCTACGAGTTCATCGGGCACTCCAATCAGCCGGTGAAGCCAGGCGATCCGAAGACCTATCGCGTGGTTATCGGCAATGCGCAGTGCGCTAAGCCCTATTCAGCCTCTGTGTTCAATGTCTCGGCCATGAGTTTCGGCTCGTTGAGCGCCAATGCCGTGCGGGCGCTGAATAAGGGCGCTCAGATGGGTGGTTTTGCCCAGGATACGGGTGAGGGCAGCATCAGCCCCTACCATTGCGAGTTTGGCGGCGACCTGATCTGGGAAATCGGCAGCGGCTATTTCGGCTGTCGCACCGAGGACGGCCATTTTGACCCTGAGGCGTTTGCTGCCCAGGCCGGTGCAGATCAGGTCAAGATGATCGAGATCAAGCTAAGCCAGGGTGCCAAGCCGGGTCACGGCGGCATATTACCGGGCACCAAGGTCACGGCTGAGATTGCCGCCACGCGTGGGGTGCCGGTGGGGGTAGACTGTCTGTCCCCGGCCAAGCACAGCGCCTTTTCAACGCCGCTTGAGATGATGGCGTTCATCCAGCAGCTACGCACCCTGTCCGGCGGTAAGCCGGTTGGTTTCAAGCTCTGCATCGGCCATCCGTGGGAATTCATGGGCATGGTCAAGGCCATGCTGGAGAGTGGCATCTATCCTGACTTCATCGTCGTCGATGGCTCAGAAGGCGGCACAGGTGCGGCACCAGTGGAGTTTTCCGACCACCTGGGCGTGCCCATGCGCGAAGGCCTGCTTGTGGTGCACAACACCCTGGTGGGTGCGGGCTTGCGCGACAAGGTCAAGATCGGGGCGGCAGGCAAGATCACAAGTGCCTTCGATATCGCCGCGGTTCTGGGCCTGGGTGCGGACTGGACCAATGCGGGGCGCGGCTTCATGTTCGCCATTGGTTGCGTGCAGTCTCTGACCTGCAATACCAACCGGTGCCCCACAGGCGTGGCGACCCAGGATCACCTGCGACAGCGCGCCCTGGTCGTGCCCGACAAGGCGGAGCGGGTCTACAACTTCCACCGCAATACGGTTCGCGCCCTGTCGGAAATGCTCGCGGCGGCCGGGCTCTCACAGCCCGCTGAGCTTGGGCCGCATCACTTGGTGCGCCGTGTCAGCGCCACCGAGATCAAGGCCTTCTCGCAATTGCATACCTTCCTCAAGCCCGGTGTGTTGTTGGACCCCAAATCCGAAAGTAGCGGCTTCTATGTCGACAGCTGGGCCATTGCGGGGGCCAAGAGTTTTGACCCGGCCAAGAGGATCGCGCCTTAGCCAGAACAGGCTTCTCCCATCAATCGCGCAGGGTCGGCTAGTTTTTCAGCCGGTACCCGGTCTTGAAGATCCAGGCGACGATGCCAATGCAGATGGCCAGGAAGGTCAGGGTCATTCCCAGGCTGATGCCAATGCTGACGTCCGATATGCCGTAGAAGCTCCAGCGGAAGCCGCTGATCAGATAGACCACCGGATTTAACAGGGTGATCTTCTGCCAGAAGGGCGGAAGCATGTGGATTGAGTAGAAGCTGCCGCCCAGGAAGCTCAGCGGGGTGACGACCAGCAACGGAATGATCTGCAGCTTTTCGAACCCGTCGGCCCAGATGCCGATGATGAAGCCAAACAGGCTGAAGCTGAAGGCGGTGAGCAGGAGGAACAGCAGCATCCAAAACGGGTGATCGATGTGCATGTGCACAAAGAAAAAGGCTGT
>CANKEA010000070.1 GCA_947480815.1 Caulobacterales bacterium
CTTCAGCCAGCTGGCCCCCGCCTTCGCCGACAAGGCGCGGCGCTTCTTCGACCAGCCGTGGATCGATGCGCGGCCCCGTCCCGGCAAGTCCTCGGGCGCCTATTCGCACCCGGTGACCGCCGACCGGCACCCCTACGTCTTCCTCAACTTCATGGGCGAACGCCGCGACGTGCTCACTCTGGCCCACGAGCTCGGCCACGCGGTGCACCAGACCCTGGCCGCGCCGCTCGGCACCCTCCTGGCCGATACGCCCCTGACCCTGGCCGAGACGGCCTCGATCTTCGGGGAGGGGCTGGTGTTCGAAAGGCTTCTGGACCAAGCGGCACCTGCCGACCGCCGTGCCCTGCTGGCCGGAAAAATCGAGGATGGAATCAACACGGTGGTGCGCCAGATCGCCTTCCACCGCTTCGAGACCCGCTTCCATGATGCCCGGGCGCAGGGCGAGGTCAGCGCCGAGCAGATCGGGGCGCTTTGGATGGAGGTGATGGGGGAAAGCCTGGGTCCGGCCGTGAAGCTGAACCCAGGCTACGAGGTCTACTGGGCCTATGTCAGTCACTTCGTGCACGCGCCGTTCTATGTCTACGCCTATGCGTTCGGCGACCTGCTGGTCGAGGCCCTGATGGAAGCGCGCCGCAACCACCCGGAGGGTTTCGCGCCACTTTATGAAGCGCTCTTGGCCGGTGGCGGAACCCAAACCTATGTCGAGGCCCTGGCCCCGTTCGGTCTAAACCCGCGCGACAAGGCCTTTTGGGCCGCCGGTTGTGCGCGCCTGGAGCGCCTAGTGGACGCGTTCGAAGCGCTCGTGGACTAGGCGCGGCGATATAGCCTGTTCCGCCCCGATCCTGCGGTGCGGACGCTAAAGTCTTCAATGAGTCCCGCGGCATTAAGCGGCGGATCGATCCGCTGAGCGGCCTCGGCGGCATTGTCGCCCTCGACCTCAATCAGGACCGAACGGACTTTTTGCAAAATCCCCGGCGCACCCCGCAGGATAAGACCCTCGACCCCATCGACATCGATCTTGAGATGGTCGGGGGCTGGAAAGCGGAAGATCTTGGCAAAGTCGTCCATGCTGTAGGCCAGGGCACCCTGGTTAAACATGAAACGATGCTCGCCGAACTGGTTGGGCTGGCCCTCGATACTATTGCCACCAGAGCCCGCCGCCATCTGGTGCAGTTGCAGATGGGTGAACTCGGTCTTGTCGGAAAAGGCGATGCAAACCGGGAAGACATCATCGCCCGCACCGTTCAGCGCCAGGTGCTCGACCAGGACGCCGAAGCTGGTGGCCTTAGGCTCGAAAGCCATTACCTTGATGCCCTTCTTGGCGGCATAAATCGCAAACAGGCCCGTCGCCGCGCCAACGTCCCAGAGGGTCGAACCGGCCTCGAACCCGTCGATCCATTCCAGCAACTCAGGTTCCTCGCCGGCGAACCCCACCGCAGCGGCGGCCAGATGCGGACCGCGCAGGGTCAGCGCACGGATCGGGCCATACTTAGTCGGAATGCTCAGCGCCTGGGCTCCATCCAGTCGCTCTGCCAGGCGCGCTAGCGTCATGGCGCGGCGGATCGCGCTCTGCGGCGCGGTGAGCAGGTTGACGGCACCGTGCAGCAAGCGCGCCATGGATCGGGACATTGTTGGGCGTCTCCGCTTGAGCCTTGAGCCGCAGCGTTGTAAGCCCAGCTCAACATTGCCTCACCTAACCGAGACCGCATCCATGGCCAAGGCGTCCCACTTCTCCGACTCGCACTATCATCGCGGCGAGATGGACATCAAAGAACAGGCGGGCACCTACGCCGGCTTCATGGCCATGAGCAAATGGGGATCGCTGGTTCTGGCGGTCGGGTTGCTGTTCGTCACCATCTGGTTCTGCACGGGTGCCGGGTTTGGCGCAGCGATCATCACAGCCGTGATTGCAGGGGTGCTGGGCTTTGTGCTGCTTAAGGGCGGCAAGGCCACTCATTAGCACCCTCCGGCAATAAGCCGGATGTTTTGACCGGCCATTTGAACGGATGTTGCCGAATCAAAGTCGGCATTCTCAAGCTTTAGGCGCGTGCCGCTGGACAAGCGGCCCGTTCGCCCCATACCCTCCGATGAAAATGGGGGAGAAGCATGGCTGTCGTCGCCATCACCAAAGAACGCCAAGGCGGGGAAACGCGCGTTGCCGCGACTCCTGATTCCATCCGTAAACTGATCGCCATGGGCCTGAAGGTCCGGATCGAAAGCGGAGCCGGAGAAGGGGCATCGATCCCGGACGCTGAATACGTCGCCGCAGGAGCAACGATCGCCAAGGGTGCGGCCTTTACGATCAAGGACGCAGACCTGCTGTTCAAGGTGCGCGCGCCGGACGCGGCGGAAATCGCCGCCTTAAAGAAGGGCACCATCGTCGCCGCCCTGCTGAACCCGCACATGGACCGCAACAGCCTCGACGCCCTGGCCAAGAGCGGTGCGGTCGGTATTGCCATGGAATTCGTGCCGCGGATCAGCCGCGCCCAGTCGATGGATGCCCTGTCGTCTCAGGCGAACCTAGCGGGCTATCGCGCCGTGATCGAAGGGGCCCAGGCCTACGGCCGAGCGATGCCGATGATGATGACGGCGGCTGGCACCGTCGCGGCCGCCAAGGTGTTTGTGATGGGCGTGGGCGTCGCCGGGCTGCAGGCCATCGCCACTGCCCGTCGTCTCGGCGCAGTGGTCACCGCCACCGACGTGAGGCCCGCCACCAAAGAGCAGGTTGAAAGCCTGGGTGCAAAGTTCATCGCCGTCGAGGACGACGAATTCAAGAATGCCCAGACTGCGGGTGGCTACGCCAAGGAGATGTCACAGGACTATCAGGCCAAACAGGCGGCCCTGGTCTCTGAGCACATCAAAAAGCAGGACATCGTTATCACCACCGCCCTGATCCCCGGCAGGCCCGCGCCGCGGCTGGTCAATGCCGCGCAAGTGGCGTCGATGAAGCCTGGTTCGATCCTGGTCGATCTTGCCGTCGAACAGGGCGGCAATGTTGAAGGGGTCAAGCTGAACCAGACCGTGGTCACGCCCAACGGTGCCACCATCCTGGGGCACGCCAACCTGCCCGGTCGTATCGCGGCGGATGCAAGCTCGCTCTACGCAAAGAACCTGGTCAACCTCTCTGCCTTGCTGATCAGCAAGGAGGGTGCCGTATCGCCAGACTGGACCGACGAGATTCTGGTCGGTGCCGTGGTCTGCACGGGCGGTAAGGTCACGCACCCGGCCCTGGCCGGTGGCGCGGCGGCTCCGGCCGCAGCCAAGCCGGCCGCAGTTGCTAAGGCAAAAGCCAAGGCCAAGGCGCCTGCCGCCAAGAAGCCTCCGACGAAAAAAGGATAGACTTCAGTGCGGCGCAACGCCCGTCAGATCCTGCCTCTGCACGTTTATGACGTCGTCTGCTTCGGCGCTATGGCCGCTGTTGGCGCAGGCGTGGTGCTGGACATGGGCTTCATGCAACGCAGCGATATGCTGGGCCTCGGCACGTTCGCGGGGCAGCAGGTGCTGGGTTCGGTGCTGGCGGGCCTCGCGCCCGGCTTCGCCGTTCTAGCCGCCAACACGGTGCGCAAGGTCGCGCCACTGTATTTCTTCATCGCCCTAGCCGCCGGCGCTGCCGTGTTCCTGGGCAAAGCCATAAGCCTGCGGCTGATGCTGCCGTCAGCCCTGACCTGAAAGGACTCCAAAGGATGGAAGCCGTCGACCCCACCGTGTTTCGTCTGGCGATTTTCGTCCTGGCGATCTTTGTCGGATATTATGTGGTGTGGAGCGTCACACCCGCCCTGCACACGCCGCTGATGGCCGTGACCAACGCGATCTCAAGCGTGATTATCGTTGGGGCCCTGCTCGCGGCAGCAGCCCATCCTGAAACCGGACATGCCGTCACCAGCTCGGTGTGGATCTCAAAGGGTGCCGGCGTGATCGCCGCCGCCTTCGCCTCGGTGAATATCTTCGGGGGCTTCCTGGTCACCCGGCGAATGCTGTCCATGTACAAAAAGAAGTCCAAGTAGGACCAGGGTGCCGGGGGAAAAATCATGAACGCAAACATAGCCGCCATCGCCTATCTGATCTCCGGGGTGCTGTTCATCCTGGCGTTACGCGGCCTGTCCAGTCCAGCAACCAGCCAGGCGGGCAACCGCAACGGCATGATCGGCATGGCCATCGCTGTTGGAACCACCCTGATCACGCTCTGGAGCCAGCGCGTACTCGACCCGATCACCATAGGGCTGATCCTGGCCGGGGTCGTTGTTGGCGGCGGCGTAGGGGCGATGATCGCGCGCAAGGTCGCCATGACCTCGATGCCGCAACTGGTCGCGGCCTTCCACAGCTTGGTCGGTATGGCCGCCTGTATGGTTGCCGTGGCGGCGATCTACACGCCTGGAAGCTATCACATCGCCCTGCCCGATGGGTCGGTTGCGCTTAAATCCTTGATCGAATTGTCGCTCGGCCTCGCTATCGGTGCCGTGACCTTTACCGGCTCGGTGATCGCCTTCGCCAAGCTGAACGGCAATATGAGTGGGGCACCGATCATCCTGCCGGCCCGGCACCTGCTGAACATCCTGATCGCCGTGGCCATCGTGGCCATGATCGTCATTCTGATCGTGAGCGGCGGTCACGCCCTTTGGGCCTTCTGGGCGATTTTTGCCCTGAGCCTGCTGATTGGCGTCACCCTGATCATCCCGATTGGTGGAGCCGACATGCCGGTGGTGGTGTCTATGCTGAACAGCTATAGCGGCTGGGCCGCGGCGGCGCTGGGTTTTACGCTTGAGAACACCACTCTGATCGTCACCGGCGCCCTCGTCGGTAGCTCCGGCGCGATCCTCAGCTACATCATGTGCGCGGCCATGAACCGCAGCTTCATCAGCGTGATCCTCGGCGGGTTCGGGGCCACGGAAGCGGCGGCGGGCGGTGGCGGCAAGGTAGAGACCCGCCCCGTGAAACAGGGCAGTGCAGAAGACGCCGCCTTCATCATGAAGAACGCGTCCAAGGTGATCATAGTGCCGGGCTACGGCATGGCCGTCGCACAGGCCCAGCACGCCCTGCGCGAAATGGGTGACAAGCTGAAGGAGGAAGGCGTCGAGGTGAAATACGCCATTCACCCGGTGGCGGGACGGATGCCTGGCCACATGAACGTGCTGCTCGCCGAAGCCAATGTGCCCTATGATGAGGTGTTCGAGCTGGAAGACATCAACGCCGAGTTCGCCTCGGCCGACGTGGCCTTCGTGATCGGCGCGAACGATGTGACTAACCCGGCGGCCAAGACCGATCCGCAAAGCCCAATTTACGGCATGCCGATCCTTGACGTGGAAAAGGCCGGCACGGTGCTGTTCATCAAACGCGGCATGGCGGCAGGTTACGCCGGCGTGGAGAACGAACTGTTCTTTCGCGACAACACCATGATGCTGTTCGGCGACGCCAAGAAGATGGTCGAGGGGATTCTGAAAGGGCTGTAGCATATTGGTCCTCGCCGGGCTGCGTTTCGGCGGCGACATACGATCGTTAAAATCGCCATCTAGGCTGACGCGATGATCCTTCGCCTACTTTTGATTCCCCTGATCGCTGTCCTGGCCTTTATCGCCCTGGGCGGTGCCCTTAGCGCCATGGCCGGCTCCCCGCCCCTGCGCGGCCGCCTCATCGACGTCGGTGATGGACGGCGTAGGCACATCATCTGCGAAGGTCCGACGGGCCACGGCCCCACCATTGTGTTCGAAGCGGGTGCTTTCGGCTTTTCGGCCGATTGGGGGGCGGTGCAACAGATGGCGACCGCACAGGGTTGGCATAGCTGCGCCTACGACCGCGCCGGCATGGGGCTTTCCGACCCCGGCGATAACGCCCACGACGCCATCGCGGTCACCGCTGACCTGCACAACCTGCTGGCCCTGGCCGGCGAGACAGGGCCATACATCCTGGTGGGCCACTCCATGGCCGGCATTTATCTGCCGCTCTACGCCAAACGCTGGCCGGACGAGGTGGCCGGCCTCGTGCTCTGCGACGCCACCACCCGCGTGGCGACCACAATGGGGCATACCAGCGCCTTCATCGATCAGTTCACCAAGGCTAGCCGCATGGCCGCCCTAGCCTCCAGCGTCGGTGCCTTCAAGCTTGTGCAAGGCAAGTACGGCGACCGCATCGGCCTGCCGCCCGCTGCCAAGGCCGAGAAGCGCCACGCCTTTGCCAGCGCCAACCACAACCGTACGGCCTATGAGGAGGTCAAGGCTTGGCCCGTCGCCGCCCAGCAGATGGTCGACGCGGGACCGCTCGATCCGAGCTTGCCCGTCTCGGTGATCACCGCGGGGCCCGCTGCCCCGGGCCGCGATGGTCGCAAAAGCACCCAGGCCGCCCCCGCCGAGGCTTCGCGTCATGGCTATTACAAGAACGTCGAAACTGCCGACCACCGCACCCTGCTAGGCCTTAACCACGGGCAGGAAATTATCGCTGGCATCGCCAAGGTGCGCGCGGCGCTCTGAAAACCCGGCAGTTAGAGCCGGACGGTCCGTCAACCAATGAGTATCCGGTGCCTGCCA
>CANKEA010000071.1 GCA_947480815.1 Caulobacterales bacterium
CCGGTCGCGTGCGGCAACGCCCACAGACTAGAGCCAGGCGACCTTGATGTGGTCTCACCAGACGTTGGTGATATCCATCGCGTGAGCAATGTCTTTGAGGATCGTGCCTCGATCTCGATCCATGTCTATGGTGCCAATATCAGCGCCATCCGCCGTTTCCGCTACGACCGCGATGGCAACCCGCATGATTTCATGTCGAGCTACGGCAACGAAACCACGCCTAACCTGTGGGACCTGGCGGTCAACCCATGACCGCCAAGACAACGCCGGCGCAGGTGCGCGCGGCCTGGATCACCCGGTCTGAAATCGCGCTGATCGACCTGCGTGAGGAAGATCCCTTCGCCAAGGACCATCCCTTGTTCGCGGTGCAGATTCCGCTGAGCCGGCTGGAACTGGAAATCCTCGACAAGGTGCCGCGCAAGGCAGCGCCCATCGTGCTGTACGACAACGGCGAGGGCCTAACCTCCCGTGCGGCACATGTTCTGAGCAGCCTTGGCTATACCGCAGTCAGTGAACTTGATGGCGGCCTGGAGGGCTGGCGCAAGGCCGGTTACGAACTCTTCCAGGACGTCAATTCCTGCAGCAAGGCGTTCGGCGAACTGGTCGAGCACTGCCGCCACACCCCATCCCTTCCCGCCCCCGAAGCCAAGGCCCTGATCGAGTCCGAGTTCGACCTGGTGGTGCTCGACGCGCGCCGCTACGAAGAGTTCCAGACCATGAGCATCCCGCGCGGCATGAGTGTGCCGGGTGCGGAGCTGGTGCTGAGGGCCAGGGAGATCGCGCCCGACCCGACCACGACCATTATCGTCAACTGCGCTGGGCGAACCCGCAGCATCATCGGCGCGCAATCGCTTATCAATGCGGGCGTGCCCAATCCGGTATTCGCGCTGCGTAACGGCTCGATCGGCTGGAAGCTCGCCGGCCAGGCGTTGGACCACGGCAAGGCCGCGCGTTTCCCAAACGTCACGCCAAAGCATGTGACCGAGGCGAAAGCGAAGGCGCGCGCCGTATCGTACCGTGCAGGGGTGAGGCGGCTTGATCCGGCAATACTGGCGTCGCTCGTCCAAGACGACACGCGCACCCTGTATCGCTTCGACGTGCGTACCCAGGAGGAATACGCCAGCGGCCACATCCCCGGCTTTAAGTCCTCCCCCGGCGGGCAGCTGGTGCAAGAAACCGATATGAACGCCGCGGTACGCGGCGCGCGCATCGTGCTAGCCGACGATGTCGGCCCGCGCGCCGACATGAGCGCCTCCTGGCTCGCCCAGATGAACTGGGAGGTCTACGTCCTCGACGGTGGGTTCGACGGCAAGCTGGAGACTGGCACGTGGACGCCATCGTACCCGACTTTGCCGGATGCACAGACGATCAATGTGGCCGAGATGGAAACTGCGGACCTGACCGTGGTCGATCTTGCCACGTCACCTCAGTATCGTAAGGGCCACATCCCGGGTGCCTGGTTCGTGGTTCGCGCCCGTCTGGCGCAGGCCTTAAACAAACTGCCACTCGACAAGGATTTCGTGCTGACCTCTCCGGACGGCGCGCTTGCACGACTGGCCGCCGCCGACCTCGCCGCCCTGACGGGTCATAAGGTTTGGGTACTGCAGGGTGGAACCGCCGCCTGGGCCGCCACGGGCAGGTCGCTGGTAACCGGCCTTACCGATGCCGCCTCCGACCCAGACGATATCTATCGGCGACCCTATGAGGGCACAGACAACACCGCCACCGCCATGCAGGCCTATCTCGACTGGGAATTCGGCCTAGTGGACCAACTGGCCCGCGACGGAACCCACGGCTTCTTCGTCATCTAGGCACCGGTCGAGCGGGCCATTAGCGCCCACCAGGGCTGGCGTTTGGCGCAGAAATCCTTATTTTCCTGAAGCCTTTCCGTTTGAGATGGTCTCATCTGAAACGGGCAATGGACTCGGTTCTAAAATTCAGAGCACGTCGGGCGGGTTAACCGGCATCCAATTAACCCTGACGCGCTCTACCCAGGGCGGGTGCTCATTGAAAGGTAGGCCCATGGCTTTGACCTCTGTGCGACGGCGCGCCGTTGAAAAGTCCCTCGCGTCCGCCAACGTCAGCGAAATGAAGCCAAGCCGCTCATCCGCTACCGGTGCCTACGACCTGTTGCTCGAAGCCATCGAGAGCGGTGCACTTTCGCCCGGTGCCCGCCTGCGAGAAGCGGAACTGGCCCAGCGCTTCCAAATCAGCCGCACCCCGGTGCGCGAGGCGCTCAAGCGACTAGAAACGCAAGGCCTCGTCGCCCACGAGCCGCACCACGGCGCGGTGGTAGCGACGATCGACTATGGGCAGATCTGTGAGCTCTACCTGATGCGCGAGGTGCTAGAAGGCACCGCCGCCCGCCTGGCCGCGCACCATGCCACCAAGGTCGAAATCGACGTGCTGTACGAGATGATCGAGCGCGACCGTAATCTGATCGGCCAGCCAAGGCAGCTGGCGCACACCAACCGCATGTTCCACGCCCAGATCCGCAACGCCGCGCGCAACCGCTATCTGAGCCAGACCCTGGAAAACTTCCGCCTTTCACTGGCCCTGCTGGCCGGTACCGCCCTGGCGGTACCCGGCCGCGGCGACCAGTCGATAAACGAGCACGAACTGGTGGTGAAGGCCATTGCGGCGCGCAACCCCGGCGAGGCGGAAGAGATTTCCCGCAACCACATTCGCAACGCGCTGAAGACGCGCATCCGACTATTCGATACCCCGCCACCGGCCTAAATCCGGCTAATCCCCAAGGAGCCCGGACCATGCACGACATGCCTGCGAAAGACAGCTCTACCGCTCCGGGCGTCGCCCTGGGGCTGAAGGACCCGTCTCTGTTGCGCCAAGCTTGCCTGATCGGTGGCGACTGGGTGACGGCGGCGTCCGGCGAAACCATCGTTGTGCGCAATCCGGCCACGGGCGGGATCGTCGGACACGTCCCCTCACTGTCTCGGGCCGAGATCGATGCGGCGGTGAAGGCCGCTCACACGGCTCAAGCCGGCTGGCGGGCGATGACGGCTAAGGAGCGCAGCCTAATCCTGCGCAGGCTGTTCGAGCTGATGATCGCCAATACCGACGATCTGGCGCGCATCCTCACCGCCGAACAGGGCAAACCCCTGGCCGAGGCGCGGGGCGAGATTGTCTATGCCGCCGCCTTCATCGAATGGTTCGCTGAGGAAGGTAAGCGCGCCTATGGCGATGTGATCCCAACGCCGGTGAAAGGCCGCCGCGTCATCGTGCAGAAGGAGCCGATCGGGGTGTTCGCGGCCATCACTCCTTGGAATTTTCCTACCGGCATGATCACGCGCAAGGCTGGCCCCGGCTGGGCCGCCGGTTGTGCTGGTGTGATCCGTCCCGCCGACGAAACGCCATTCTCCGCCCTGGCCCTTGGCGTGCTAGCCGAGCGTGCCGGCATGCCGCCGGGCGTCTGCAACATCGTCACGGGCGAGCCGTCGGAGAGCGGCAAGGCGCTGTGCGAGAACCCCCTGGTGCGCAAGCTTTCCTTCACCGGCAGCACGCGCGTGGGTGCCCTGCTGATGGCCCAGTGCGCCCCGACCATCAAGAAGACCAGCATGGAGCTGGGCGGCAATGCAGCTTTCATCGTGTTCGACGATGCCGACCTCGACTCCGCCGTTAAGGGCGCAATAGCGTCCAAGTACCGTAACGCCGGCCAAACCTGCGTCTGCGCCAACCGCATGCTGGTGCAGGAGGGGGTCTACGACGCCTTCGCCGCCAAGTTCACTGCTGCGGTGAAGGGACTTCACGTCGGCAATGGTCTTGATGACGGCGTAACCCAGGGTCCACTGATCAATCCGGCCGCCCTAGCCAAGGTAAAAGCCTTTGTGGACGATGCCCGAGCCAAGGGCGCGAAAGTTCTGATTGGTGGATCGCCCGATGCCCTGGGCGGCAATTTCTTCGAACCCACGGTTTTGAGCGAGGTGCCACGCGAAGCGCGGATGTTCGACGAAGAAATCTTCGGGCCAGTGGCACCGTTGTACAAGTTCAAGAGCGAAGCTGAGGCCATCGCGCTGGCCAACGACACACCTTTCGGTCTGGCCTCCTATTTCTACAGCCGCGACATTGGCCGCATCTTCCGCGTCGCCGAGGCGCTGGAGACCGGGATGGTCGGCGTCAACGAAAGCCTCATCTCGTCCGAAGCCGTGCCATTCGGCGGGGTAAAGCTCTCTGGCATCGGTCGCGAGGGCGGTCGCTATGGAATCGAGGAATATCTCGAAATCAAGGCCATTACCCTCGGGGGACTCGACAGCTAAGCAAGCCGCTACGGCTGAATAACGCCGGTGCCGTGGATGCTTTTCAGCGTCTTTCCCGGCGATATGTCCTCAAGTGCAACCTTGACATGGATCAAGGCCGGACGGCCGGCGGCGCGGGCTTCCTCATAGGCTGCTGCGAAATCGGCGGTACGTTCCACGGTCGTAGCCCAGGCACCGAAGGCCCGCGCATAGGCCGCAAAGTCAGGATTGGTCAGGCCAGTCGCGATAATCCGGTCCGGGTAGTCGCGCTCCTGGTGCATGCGGATGGTGCCATAGGCCCCGTTGTCGACCACCACCGTCACGACGTTGACGCCGTAGCGCATGGCGGTAGCCAGGTCTTGGCCGCACATCAAGAAATCACCGTCGCCGCAGAAGCAGATCACCTCACGCTCTGGAAAGGCCAGCTTGGCCCCCACCGCCGCGGGTAGGCCGAACCCCATGCCGCCGCTGATTGGCGCCAGCTGGGTGTGGATCCGGCGGTGCTTATAAAACCGGGCCAGCCAGGCTGCGAAATTACCCGCACCACTGCAGATGATCGCGTCAGCGGCCGTCGCACCCGAAAGATAGTTCACGATCTCCGACATGTTCACCGGCCCCTCGGCGGGAATAGGCGCGGCGAAGGCCTCATAATCGGCCCGCGCCTCGGCACGCCAGGCATCGTCAAAGGGCTCTAATTCCAAACTAGTCAGAGCCTGGACAGCCTCGGGCGGTTCAGCAACGGCAGAAATGGCCACGGGCCAGACGCGACCCAGTTCCTCTGCGCCCGGATGGATGTGCGTCATCAACTGCGCCGTCTCGTTGGGCGTGAACAGGGTGAAGGCCTGGCTGGGGTTCTCGCCAAGGCGCGCCCCGATCACCAGCAGCATGTCGGCCCGCTTGGTCCAGGCGATCAGTTTTGGATTTGGCCCCAGCGCCAAGTCGCCGACATAGGCGCGGCTGTTATTGTCGATCGTATCCTTGCGGCGGAACGAGAGGGCCACCGGCAGATTCAGTGCCTCGGCCCAAACGCGCAGCCTGTCGCAGGCGTCCTGCGTCCAACCCATGCCGCCGAGGATCAGCAGGGGTCGCTTGGCAGCGGCCAGCTTTTGCCGAATCGGCTCCAGAACATGGGTCGGAAAGTCGGCGCGGGCGATATTGAGCGCCACGGGCCGGTAGGCCCCACTGTCCTGCTCCAGCACATCTTCTGGCAGGGAGATCACCACCGGCCCCTTGCGACCGGTCTGGGCGGTGATCAGGGCGCGGTTGACAAGTTCCACAGTGCGGTCGGCATGGGTGATTTCCAGCGCCAGCTTGGCGATGCCTCCGTACATCTGGCCGTAGTCGATTTCCTGGAACGCCCCCCGGCCGCGATGGCGGGCGGCGATCTGGCCAACGAATAGCAGCACGGGTGCGCTATCCTGTTCGGCGTTGTGAATACCTATGCTGGCGTGGGTCGCACCGGGACCGCGCGTGACCATGACCACGCCGGGCCGGCCCGTCAGGCGCGCATGGGCCACGGCCATGTTGGCGGCCGCCGCCTCATGCCGGCAGGTGATCACCTCTATCTGGTCGCGAACGTCGAACAGGGCGTCGATCACCGGCAGGTAGCTCTCGCCAGGAACCAGAAAAACGCGGTTGACGCCGTTCAGGGCTAGGCATTGCACCAGCGCCTGGGCGGAATTCCGCGACGGCGCAGCAACGTTCGTGGGCTTGCCAGCAAGATCATCGACCATCCGGTATTCTCCCTCGCACCGTTTTCTGACCGAGGTCGTATCAGGCCCCGCCCAAGTCGCAAGATCAAGACAGTCGGGCCGTCTTGGCATGGCCCACCGTGGCTTGTCCGGCCGGCCTCATCCCTCTAGCTTGCCTCCCAATGACGAACGAGCGTTTATCCCGGGACGAACGCCGCAGGCTACGCCAGGCGGACGCGCCCTACCTGTCCCAAGGCATGACTGCGGGCAACGATCCCAGGCCGATGGGTGCCCATCTGCGGCAGATCGTGCGCCTGCTGCAGGACCGCACCAGCCGGTCGCCCTGCTCGGATGCCGTGGGGCACCTGACTACGCTTTATGACCGCTCGGTTCCGCCGGAACCTAATCTGGCCTGCCACAAGGGGTGTTCGTTCTGTTGCTCGCAGGATGTGACCGTGACCGCGCCAGAGGCCTTCTTCGTCGCCGCCGCGATCCGCAACACGCCGACCTTGATTGCTGCCGTGCTGGAGGCGGACGCAACCCTGCGGAACATAGAAGCCG
>CANKEA010000072.1 GCA_947480815.1 Caulobacterales bacterium
ATCTGGTTGACCGTACCGAACTCCTTGGGTGCCTTGCCGGCCTTTCCGAACTTGCCGATCAAAGTCCCGTCCAGCTCGAGCTTGTAGATCTCGCCACCGGTTTCAATGTCGTTCACCGGGTTGGAGTTCGAACTATAGAGGTAGGGGTGCGGGCCCGTCGTAATGCACAGGGCCTGCGGGGCGCCGACGCCTTTAATTTCCGTTTTGAAGGCACCGTTATTGTCGAACACCTGGATGCGCTTGTTGCCCTGGTCAGCGACGTAAACATTGCCGGCGGTATCGACCTGTACCGAATGAACACCTGAGAACTCGCCCGTGCCGGCACCGCGCTTGCCCCAAGCGGTCACGAACACCCCATCCTTGTCGAACTTGGCGACCCGAGCGTTGCCCATGCCATCGGCAACGAAGATATTGCCAGCAGCATCCCAGGCGATGTCACTCGGGCGGTTGAACGCGTCCTGCTTTAGGCCAGAACCGTCGCTGGGAGCGGCTTCACGGGCCGGCACCGGGATATCCTCTGATTTTCGGCCCAACAGCATAATTGCACGGCCAGCCTGGTTGAATTCCATGATAGTGTTCGACGACCCGTCGACGACCCAGATATTGTCCTTAGGGTCGATGCGGACCTGAGCGCCGACCAGGAAGGCATAAACGCCCGCGCCGATCTCGCGCATATAGGTGCCCGTTGCGCTGTATTCGTAGAGTTTGGTGCCGCCATGGGAAAAAGCACGCGCGCCACCCATGATGGCAACAGGATCGCCGGTGTGGGTCAGGACGTAGACATTCCCCTTGGAGTCGGTCGCGACGCCGGCCACCTCACCAAAGATTTCGTCGTTGGGCTGCTGCAGCGGTTGGGCGGCATCATAGGCGATGTCCTTTGCAACGGTCTGGGCCGGGGCAAGAACAGGCGCAGCGCTAAGCACCGTCGCGGCGAGCAGGAGAGTCGTAAGTCGGTTCATCTGCGATCTCCTCACTTGGCTTTCGGGGTCTGGGTGGAGAGGGCGGCGGACTTAGGCGCGGCGGCCTTGGGCCGTGGCACGGGCGGCGCCTTGCCCGAGCCTGGTACGCCGAGGGTCAGCTGTTGGACCCGCCACGATTCGATTTCGCCAACGACGATGGAGTTGGGATTGCGACAGTCCATCATGTGAACGACTTGGAACCCAGGCTCACGCTTGGCAGGATGTCCAAAGCGGCCGATGACGCGGCCGTCCAGCTCCATCTTATAGATCTCGCCCGTGATCGCCCATGACCCCGGCGTGTTGCCATTGGGGTTTGAGTTGCTGACAAACAGGTACTGGTGATCGCCCTCGGTCGAGATACAGACCGTCCAGCCCACGCCCACGTTGGTCAACATGGTCTTAGGCTTCAAATTGTTATCGAGCACGTCATAGCGGGCGTTAGAACGATCGGCGACGTAGACATTGCCCTGGCGGTCGACCTGTAGGCCGTGCGGCAGTTCGAATTCACCGGGACCCTTTCCCGCCTTCTCGCTGCCGGCCTGCGTAATGTAGCGGCCATTCTTGTCGTACTTCACGACTCGATTATTGCAGTAGCCGTCGGAGACGAAGATGTTGCCTTGCTGGTCCCAGCCCACATCGGTCGGGCGGCAGAAGGTGTATTTCTGGTCTGGAAGATTGGCACCGGTCCGCGTGGCGGGCAGGCCCAATGTCGGATCGGGCCGGTGGCCCAGGACCATAAGGACCTTACCCTGCGGGCTGAACTTGGTGACGAGGTTCGTGCCTTCATCAACCGTCCAGATGTTGTCCTGAGGATCGACGCGAACTGAGTGGGCGAAGGCGAAGCCGTAGTAGTTCTTGCCAATCTCGCGCACGAAATTGCCCCCGGCGTCGAATTCCCACAGGCGCGAACGGTCGCGCCGCATGAAGACGAAAATATGCCCTTTTGAATTGGTGGCCACGGCCACCGACTCGCCAAAATTCTGGCCAGGCGGGGGCTTCAGAAAGTTCGGCGTCGCCGTGAAGGGGATTTCGGGGACGTTCTGCACTGTCGCCTTGTTCTGGGCGTATGCAGCGCTGGCCGTAGCCAGCAAGGCCATCGCCAGGGCGGAAGTTAGGTATCGCTTCACTCGGGTCTCCCTGTTTTGCCAGCCCCGTTTCTTCATTCTGACCGCAGTCGGAGCTTGGGCTCGGAACGGCGGCATATGGCCGTGAAATCGCCCTATTCCGCAAGGGGCCCGATCAGGAAAACGCATTGGCCGTGCCGTATCGACGAGGCGGCCGCAAAGCGATAACGAGAACTAAGATAGGGAAAATGCGATGGCGAACGTGATGCTGCCTGGCCTGGAAAGGCGCCTGAAGGCCGAAGTGCCCGGCGAGGTGATGTTTGATGCCTTCAGCCGCGGCCGCTATTCCACAGACGCCTCTCATTATCAGGTAATGCCGGCGGGTGTAGTCACACCGACCACAACAGACGGTGCCGTGCGCGCCCTGGCCCTGGCGCGCGAAGAGGGGCTGACGGTCACCGCGCGCGGGGGCGGCACCTCACAATGCGGCCAGACCGTCGGCCAAGGCCTGGTGATCGACGGCTCGCGTCATCTCAACAAAATTCTATCCATCGACCCCGGAAACCGTCGCGTTACAGTGCAGCCTGGCATTGTGCTGGATGACCTGAACCGCGAACTGAAGGCGCATGGCCTGTGGTTCCCGGTGGATGTTTCCACATCCTCGCGGGCCACCATCGGTGGCATGACTGGCAACAACAGCTGTGGCGGCCGCTCGCTGCGCTATGGCCTGATGCGCGACAACGTCATGGCCATCGACGCTGTGCTGGCCGACGGTCGCGAAATGCACTTCGGCGAGGTCGACGCGGCCCTGACCGAGATGGCACCTGGCCCCAACCGTGACCTGGCCGCCCGTCTGCTGGCGATCGGCAGTCGAGAGGCCGACGAAGTCGTCGCCCGGTTCCCTAACGTTCATCGCCGGGTCGGCGGTTATAACCTCGACATGCTTGACCCCGCCCTGGCCCGCCCGAACCTGGCGCGACTTCTGGTTGGGTCGGAAGGCACCCTGGCCTATTTCACGGCCATCGAGCTGAAGCTTTGGCCGGTGCTCGGTAAGCGCGCCGTCGGCGTCTGCCACTTCGGCTCGTTCCAGGCGGCGATGAATTCGGCGCAGCACTTGGTCAAGTTGAAACCCCTAGCCATCGAACTGGTCGACGCCACCATGCTGGGCCTGGCGGCCGAGATTCCGATGTTCCACGCTACGCTGGCGGCCATGATCCGGGGTGAGCCAGAGGCCATCCTGCTGGTCGAGTTCGACGACGGCGAGGAGGAGAACCTGCGCCGCATGAAGGCGCTCGGCGAGATGATGGGCGACCTTGGCTTCGACTTCAGCCATTCGGGTGCCAAGTGGGGTGGCATCGTCGAGGTGTTCGAACCGGGCCTGCAGAACGCCATTACCGAGCTGCGCAAGTCCGGTCTTAACATCATGATGTCGATGAAGGACCAGGCCAAGCCGATCTCCTTCGTTGAGGACTGCGCCGTACCGCTGGAGCACCTGGCCGAATATACCGACAAGTTGAACCAGTGCTTCGCCCGTCACGGCACCAAGGGCACGTTCTACGCCCATGCGTCGGAAGGCTGCCTGCATGTTCGACCGCTGCTGAACCTGCGGTTGGAAAAGGACGTCAAGGCGATGCGCGCCATTGCCGAGGAGGCGTTCTCGCTGGTGCGCGCGTTCAAGGGATCGCACTCTGGCGAACATGGCGACGGCCTGGTGCGCAGCGAATTTCACGGAGAGATGTTCGGTCAGCGTCTGGTCAAGGCGTTTGAAGACGTGAAGGATAGTTTCGACCCAGCCGGCTTCCTCAATCCGGGCAAGATTGTGCGGGCACCGAAATTCGATAACCGCTCGCTGTTCAGGTATTTCCCCGAATACGAGGTGCCGGACTTCACACCCAAACTCGACTGGTCAGAGTACCCCGGCTCGATCGGCGGACTGCAGGGCGCGGTCGAACAGTGCAATAATAACGGAGCCTGCCGAAAGATCGCCGGCGGAGCGATGTGCCCGTCATACCGCGCCACGCGCGACGAGGCGAATTCAACTCGCGGCCGGGCCAACAGCCTGCGTTTGGCTTTGTCGGGTCAGTTGGGACCAGAAGCCTTCACCTCAGATGCGATGACCGAGACGCTGAGCCTCTGTGTCTCCTGCAAGGCCTGTAAGCGCGAGTGCCCCACCGGCATCGATATGGCGCGGATGAAGATAGAGGTTTCGGCCGCCCGCGCCGCCAAACATGGCTTCTCCCTGCGCGATCGGCTGATCGCTGAGCTGCCGCGCTATGCGCCCTGGGCTGCAGCCTTCGCCCCCGTGCTGAACCTGCGCAACAAGTTTCCATTGCTGCGTTGGCTGAGCGAGAAGGCTGTTGGATTGTCCGCCAAGCGCGCCCTGCCGACCTGGCGCGGCGACCGTTTCCAGGCCCCCGCCCCCGGCCCCGCCGACGTGGGCGAAGTCGTGCTCTGGGCCGACACCTTCAACGCCGCCTTCGAGCCAGAGAATCTGTACGCTGCCGTCGAGGTGTTGAACGCAGCGGGCTATCGCGTGCATTTCGCCAAGGCCACGGACGGTTCCAAACGTCCATTGTGCTGCGGCCGCACCTATCTCTCGGTCGGCGATGTCGACGGTGCACGGCGCGAAATGGCCCGATCTCTCGACGCCCTGGCACCCTTCCTGGACCGTGGCGTGCCGGTGGTGGGGCTGGAACCCAGCTGCCTGCTGTCGTTCCGCGATGAGGTTATGGCCGTCCTGCCGGGCGAGGCTGCAAACCAGGCGGCCGCCAGTGCGCTTCTATTCGAGGAATTCATCACCCGCGAAGCCAAGGCCGGGCGCCTTGGCCTGCCGCTGGCACCAATCGGCTCCAAGGTGCTGCTGCATGGCCACTGCCACCAGAAGGCCTTTGGGGCCATGGGGGCAACCGAAGCAGCGCTGCGGCTGATTCCGAACATTCAACTGGAGACGATCGAGTCGAGTTGCTGCGGCATGGCCGGTGCCTTCGGCTATCAGGCCGAGACCATCGGCGTATCCCTGGCCATGGCCGAATTATCTCTGCTTCCCGCCGTACGCCAGGCTGGGCCTGAGGCGGTGATCGTAGCCGATGGCACCTCCTGTCGTCACCAGATCATGGATGGACCCGAGGCAACGCCGATCCATGTGGCGCGTCTGCTGGCGGCCAGCTGTAAGGCGGCATCCGCCGGCCGGGTCTAGCCGACCTCTGCGGCAATCTTGCGCAAGGCTTCTTCAAACACCTGCGCCGGCTGGCCACCGGAGATTAGATATGTCACGTTGATCACAATGGCCGGAACGGACGAAATGCCGCGCTGGCGCCAGAGGCCTTCCGCCTCGCGAACCTCCTGACTATAGCGGCCCGAGGTGACGACCTCGCGTGCGGCGTCCCGGTCTAGCCCCGCCTGTGCCGCAGCATCGGCGAGGACATCGGGTTCCTCCACATTGCGGTTGGTGGTGAAATAGGCCTCAAGCAGCGCCTGTTTGAGCAGGGCTTGCCGCCCTTGCGTCTCGGCCCAATGCAGCAGGCGATGGGCGCCAAAGGTGTTGTAAGATCGCGCGTTATCGTCGGCGTTCATTGTGAACCCAATCTCCGCGGCGCGGTCACGGATCATGTCGCGGCTGGCTAGGGCCTGTTCGGCGCTCATACCGTATTTATCCCGCAGCATCTGGGTACGATTGACCCCGCCCGGTGGCATGTCTGGCCGCAGTTCGAACGGTTGGAAATACAACTGTGCCTCGACCTCGCAATCAAGCGCGCGCAACGCCTTGGTCAGTCCGCCCAGACCGATGGCGCACCAAGGACAGGCGACATCGGAGACGAAATCAATTCGCAGAGATTTAGCCATGCCGCGGCCGTCAGCCCTCGTATTCCAGCACGTTTAGCCCGCCGTTCCAGTCGGTCAGGTAGATGATCCCGTCAGGCTGGACGTTGACGTCGCAACTCATCGGCGCAGGCAGGTAGCCGGGGCGCGGGTCGAGCATTTTCGTCGGTGTCGGCGGCGCGAAGCTGCCGATTTCGCTGGGCTGTTTGGCGTCGCGGATGTCGAAAATTCGCAGGCCCGCGTTGTGGTAGGTCACGAAGAGAACCTCCTCGCTGCGGAACGTGTCGGAACGATTCTCATGCAGGTTGTGCGGGCCGAAGTTCTGCCCCGGCAGGCACCAAGCCTTCTCGTTCGGCGTCGGCAGGGTGGAGAGGGTGAAGGGCTTTGTCAGGTCCTTCACGTCGTAAAGCCAAGTGTAGCTGATGCCCCGCGCGCAGGCGAAGGTGTTGGACTCGTCCAGCATCACCGCCATGTTTCGCCCCGGCAGCGGCAGGGGCGTATGGGTGCCTCCCGGCCCCGGCGGAGAGGTCACGGTGTGCGACAACATTTTGATGTTGGCGGGGTCCTTGACGTCCAGAATCGTGAAGCCGCCGTCGCGCCATGCGGCATAACCAATTCCGTTTGCGAC
>CANKEA010000073.1 GCA_947480815.1 Caulobacterales bacterium
CAGGCGCATCGTCCAGGTCGATATTCGGTGCCTCAGCAAAGGTCGAGCGCCGTTTGCCCACCGCCGTATTGGGCCCCAAGGCTTCCCGAACCTGGCGTAGGCCTGCCCCAACAAGCTTCCATTGCGCCACATCGGAAGCCAGCATGGCGGTGATCCCATCACGCTCTTCGGAAAGTTCGGCGTGCTCACGGCGGATTTCCATTTCCTCCAGCCGCGCCAGCTGGCGCAAACGGGTATTGAGGATGGCCTCAGCCTGGATTTCCGATAGGTTGAATGTGTCGATCAGCGTGGCCTTGGGCTGCTCATCATAACGAACAATGCGGATCACCTCGTCGAGGTTCAGATAGGCGATACGCAGACCATCCAGGATATGCAGCCGAGCCTCGATCTTGCCCAGGCGATAGCGCGCCCGGCGCACCAGCACCTCACGCCGGTGATCAAGGAAAGCCTTGAGGATGGATTTCAGCCCCATCACCCCGGGCGTACCGCGCGCATCCAGCACGTTCATATTGACCGGGAAACGCACCTCCAGATCGGACATACGGAACAGGCTCTCCATCAGCACCTGCGCCTCGACGGTGCGACTCTTGGGCTCAATAACCAGCCTAAGGTCCTCGGCGCTCTCATCGCGCACGTCGCCTAGCAGGGGGGCTTTCTTGGTCTCGATAAGGTCGGCTAGGCGCTCGACCAGCTCGGCCTTTCGCACCTGGTACGGGATCTCAGTAATAACGATCTGGTAGGTCCCCCGACCGGTATCTTCCTTGGTCCAGCGCGCCCGCGTGCGCACACCGCCGCGGCCGGTTTCGTACATCTCCAGCAGCGATGCCGGGCTCTCAACGATCTCGCCACCTGTGGGGAAATCAGGACCTGGAACCAGGGCCATCAATTCAGGCGTGGTGGCGTTGGGGCTCTTCAACAGCAGCAGGCAGGCGTCGATCAGCTCAGCCACATTATGCGGCGGGATCGAGGTCGCCATGCCGACGGCGATACCGGACGAGCCATTAGCCAGAACGTTAGGGAAGCCAGCAGGCAGGACCACCGCCTCTTCCTTGGTCTCGTCATAAGTCAGGCGATGATCGACCGCATCCTCGTCCAGCCCCTCAAGCAACAGCTCGGCGACAGCGGTCAGCTTGCACTCAGTGTAGCGCATGGCCGCGGCGTTATCGCCGTCGATATTGCCAAAATTGCCCTGACCGTTGACCAGCTGATATCGCTGGGCGAAATCCTGCGCCAACCGCACCAAGGCATCATAGATTGATTGGTCGCCGTGTGGGTGGAACCCACCCATGACGTCGCCCACGACCGCAGCACATTTGCGCGCCGCGCCCTCACTGCCCAGGCGCATGCGGTTCATCACGAACAGCACCCGACGCTGCACAGGCTTCAGCCCATCGCGCACGTCCGGCAGGGCGCGGCTGGAAATGGTCGACAGTGCGTAGGCCAGATAGCGCTTAGACAGCGCCTCCATCAGCGGTTCGTCGAGAATCCGACCGCCACTGCCGTCTTCACCATCCCCATCGCCGGGTTCGAAAGGCTTGTTCATGCGAGGGGTCTAGCAGAGTCGGGCGCAGGCTGCGCTAGGGTGCGATGTCACAAAAGCGCGCTAGCCTCGCGCCTCGGCCAGCAATCTATCGACGAGCCACATGCGTGCGGGCGGCATGGGGCGATGCAGGGCCGCAAACACGAAGGCTTCAAGAAAGTGCCCGGTTAGGGTCAGTCCGGCAGCCACATCTCCCGCTTCCAGCCTTTGTTGCGACGAGAGCAGGAAGGGCGGCAGGGCGAGTAGCTTATCCTTATAGGGCTCGCCCGCCTCACGGCTCACCGCCCGGCCAGTCCGCGGACTAACGTAGATCAGCTCGTCCAGGCTGCCGGTCGCGGCGCATTTGGAAAGATCGAAGCCAAAGCCCAATTCCTGCAAAAGTCCCGCTTCGAAACGCACATAGACGGCTGGCCAGGCCGACGTCATTGAAAACGCCTCGGTCAGGGCCTCGAAGGCGTGAAACGCACCGGTGTGGGGTTCGCGTTCGGGCAAGGCACCCGCAGCCACCGCCGCCGCCGCACTCAGCCCGGCCAGAGCTAATGGATCGTCAAATAGGGAGCTAAGCCCCTCCCCCATCGGTTCAATCGTGGCCGAGCCAAGCTGATCGGCCATACGGGCTCGAAAGCGAACGGCCACCTTGCTGCCGGCCTGCAAACTGGGCTTGAGCCGACGGGAGGATGCGCCGGCCACATGCGCAGCAAACCGGCCGCGCTCCAGGGTCAGAAATTCGACGACAGCCCCATTCTCGCCATGGGAGCGGGCACCAAGGACGAAGGCCTCGTCTTCCCACTCCACTAGCGAACCGTCCTAGGCATCGAAATCCAGTCCCAAACCTTCAAAGGCCCCGCGCTCCTCGGCCCAGGTCTCGCGCACCTGGACGTGCAGAAACAGGTGCACCGTGTAGCCAAGGATTTCGTTGAGCTCCTCGCGCGAGGTCTGCCCAATCCATTTCAGAGTCTGGCCACTGGCCCCAACCACAATGCCCTTCTGGCTATCGCGCTCGACGAAGATGGTCTGCTCGATGCGGGCCGAGCCGTCCTTGCGCATCGTAAAGGCGGTGGTCTCGACATGAGCCGCATAGGGCAGTTCGTCATGCACCCGCAGATAGAGTTTTTCGCGTGTGATTTCCGAGGCGAGTAGGCGTGCGGGCACGTCGGCCGTCTGGTCCGCCGGATAGAGCCAAGGCCCCTCCGGCATCAGCGCGGCCAGCCGAGTCTTTAGGTGGTCGACCCCGTCGCCCTTGGCGGCTGAGATCATGAACGCCTCATTATAGGCGCCGCTGTCGTAAAGGATCTTGGTGACCTCAAGTAGACGCTCGCGCTTGACGCCGTCGATCTTATTGACGGAAAGAATGGCGTGGAGGCCGGCTTTCTTTAGGCCCTCGATGACGGTGCGGCTGTCTTCTACGCCGAGACGGTCGGCACCGGTTGCATGGCCATCCTGCACGGCCAGTTCGGCACGCACATCCACCAAGTGTACGACGGCATCGGCCTCCTCCGCCCCTGTCCAGGCAGCGCGGACCATGGCCCGATCCAGCCGGCGGCGCGGCGAGAACACACCGGGAGTGTCAACCAGGATGACCTGCGATTGCCCTTCCATGGCCACACCACGCACAGGAAAGCGCGTGGTCTGCACCTTCTGGGTAACAATGGAGACTTTGGAGCCAACCAGTCGGTTTACGAGCGTGGACTTGCCCGCGTTCGGGGCGCCGATTACGGCGACAAAACCGGCTTTCGTTGCGTCGCTCATACCACGCCTTCTCTGGTCAATAGGGCCAGGGCGGCAGCTTTTTCGGCCTCGCGGCGCGAAGTACCCTGTCCATTAGCGGGGTCGAATCCGGCCACGGAGGCCTCGACGATGAAGATGGGCGCGTGGTCCGGGCCCGTGCGGGAGATAACCTGATAGGCGGGAAAGGTGTGTCCGGTGGCATGGGCCCACTCCTGCAGCGCGGTCTTAGGATCGCGTCGGTCAGGCGTATGCTCATCTGCATCCAGCAAAGTACCCCAGTGCCGATCAAACAGGGCACGCGCGGCCTCCAGGCCCCCTTCTTGATAGACAGCCGCAATAATGGCCTCGCAGGCACCGCCTAAGACAGACGCGCGTTCGCGCGCTCCGACCTTGGTGGCAGAGCCAGACATGCGCAGCGCCGGTCCTGCATCGATGGCCTCGGCCACCTGGGCACAGGCCTCACGGCTGACCATACGATTAAGGCGTCGCGCCAGTTCCCCTTCGGTAGCCTTGGGATAGCGCGCACTAAGCGCCTCTGCCGCCAGGAGGCCCAGCACGCGGTCTCCAACGAATTCCAGCACCTCGTTGTTGGCCACGCTCACGGCACCCTCGCCCACGCTGGAGTGAGTCAGGGCGCGCTCGAACAGCGCGCGATCCTTGAATTCATAGCCGAGTTTCCGCTCCAGTTCCTGGACGGCGGCGACACGAGCATTCATTTGATAATATTGAAGAACCGGCCAGGCCGCGCATCCAGCACCCAGGTCCAAGGCTTGAACAGCGATGCCTTATGGGCATCCCAGGACAGCAGGATCATCTGCGCCTTACCAACCAGATTTTCAGCGGGAACATAGCCAACACCGATCTCTTCCGGTGCGCGACTGTCCAGCGAGTTGTCGCGGTTGTCGCCCATGAAGAAGTAGTTGCCCTCCGGCACGATGAACACCTCAGTGTTGTCCATATCGCCCGTGGGGCCCCAATCGTCAGTGGTATAGGTGCGGCCTTCAGGGTTGGTCTCGGCATAGCGGTCGACCGGTTGGGTCAGGCCGTAGTCGGTCTCTTCATCGACCTTGCCCAGGTACTTTTTCGGCACGGCCTTGCCGTTGATATACAGCTGGTTGTCGATCATCTGCACACGGTCACCCGGCAGGCCGATCAAGCGCTTAATGTAGTCGGTATGGCCGTCGCGCGGCAGTTTGAACACGATCACATCGCCGCGCTTCGGCGCAGTGTTGAACAGACGGCCATGGAATATTGGCGGGCTGAACGGAATCGAGTGACGGCTAAAGCCGTAAGAGAACTTGGAAACGATGATGTAATCGCCTTCAAGCAAGGTAGGCACCATAGAGGCCGAAGGAATGGTGAAGGGCTGGAACAGCAGGACCCGAAGCACCAGGGCAATGCCCAGGGCATAGACCACGGTCTTAACGATCTCGATAAACTCCTGCAGTGCCGAAGCGCCGCCGCTTGGCTCAGTGTTTTTGATCGTTTCGGCCATGGACGGGAGAGCCTCTTAATTCAGGGGTGACCTAAGGCGCGATCAGATCAGGCAGACCTGATCCCGGTTCGCGTTATCGGGTCATTCAGTTCGAGCGCGTTGGCAGGGCAAAACCACGAACACCTTTGCCCGACGGGCCCTAGCTAGTCCGTGATCGGGGCTGGAGCAAGGCGCGTTCCGTGAAAGCAGAGCCCCGCCATCCAATAAATCCGCAGAATAAGGCAATGGGCCGACCTAAATCGGTCTCGCCTCAATCACCACGAAAGCCTGCGCATAAGGATAATCATCGGTCAGGCTCAGATAAATAAAGGCCTGCATGCCCTGCGGCGTCACCTCAGCCAGCCGGGCCGCTGCGCCGCCGGTTAGGGCCATGGTCGGCTGACCGCTCCGCAAATTCACCACACCCATGTCGGCCAGGTAGACCCCCCTTTTCAGACCGGTACCCAGCGCCTTGGCGCAGGCCTCCTTTGCAGCGAACCGCTTGGAGTAAGAGGCAGCCTTGTCGGGCTTGCGCTCGGAACGACTGCGTTCAACCTCGGTAAAGGCGCGGCGGGTGAAGCGGTCACCGAACCGCTCCAGGGTCATGGCGATCCGCCGGATATCCGAGAGGTCCGAGCCGATACCGATAATCATTGCCGCGCCTCGTCCATTAGGCACCGCATTCGCCCAATGGCACTTGGCAAGCCGGTGAAGATCGCCTCCCCGACAAGAAAGTGCCCGATATTGAGTTCCTTCAATTGAGGGATCGCCGCCACCGCCTCAACGGTTTCAAAATCAATGCCGTGGCCCGCGTGCACCTCCAGGCCCAGATCTTCAGCGTGGCGAGCGCTGGCACGTAAGGCGTCGAGCGCCGTCCCGGCTTCACGCGCCTTGCCATCGCGCACGGCGTCGCAAAAGGCCCCAGTATGCAGCTCCACCACCTGGGCCCCACAATGGGCGCTGGCGGAAATCTGGGCCGGGTCAGCCGCCACAAACAGCGAAACACGGCTGCCGTTGGCCTTCAGCTGTCCGACCATCGGCGCGATCCAGTTATGGCCGCCGGCGACGTCCAGCCCACCCTCAGTAGTCCGTTCCTCGCGGCGTTCTGGCACCAGACAGACCGCGTGCGGTCGGTGGCTAAGCGCGATATACAGCATCTCCTGGGTGCAGGCCATTTCCAGGTTCAATGGCCGTCCCTGCGCCCGCAAGGTTTGGGTCAAGCGGTCAATATCGGCGTCTGAGATATGGCGGCGATCTTCGCGCAAGTGGGCGGTAATGCCATCGGCACCGGATTCTAGGGCCAGAATCGCAGTCCGAACGGGATCGGGAGCGGACCCGCCGCGTGCGTTACGGATGGTCGCCACGTGGTCGATGTTCACGCCCAGCCGCAAAAGCGAAGGCGGCTGAACCGTCACTTGGCCAGTCGCCGACTACCCGGATCTTCAACCGGAATGGCGGCCAGTTCGGGCGGCAGGGCATCGGCCGGATAGGCCGGTACATCCAGGCTAGCCAGGGAGATAAGCGGCACGCCGACGTCGACCTTGCCGCCAGAACGATCAACAAGACAGGCCGCGGCGATCACATCTCCGCCCGCCGCGCGTATGGCGGCGATACATTCGCGCGACGATAGCCCCGTCGTCACGATATCTTCGACCATCACCACGCGCGCGCCAAGCTCG
>CANKEA010000074.1 GCA_947480815.1 Caulobacterales bacterium
ACCCCTCTTCCTGCTTGTAGGAGGCGTCGTGCTCCTCATCGACGACGATGAGGGCCAGCTTCTGGAACGGCAAGAACAGGGCCGAGCGGGCCCCGGCGACGATTCTGGCCCGGCCTTCCGCCACGGCTTCCCAGATCTGGCGACGCTTGGGCGGAGGCACGGCGCTGTGCCATTCGGCGGGCCGTGCACCGAACCGGCTTTCAATGCGATCAAGCGCAGCTTGGGTGAGGGCAATCTCGGGCAGCAGCACCAACACCTGCGCCTTCGGGTCGGCCGCCAGGACCGCGGCGGCGCGCTCCATATAGACCTCGGTCTTGCCCGAGCCGGTGACCCCATCGAGCAGGGATACCGCGAAGACCCCGGGCGGACCCTGAACATTCAGTGCATCGAGCGCCGCCAACTGGCCAATATTGAGTTTTGCGCCCTCGCGCGAAAGGTCGGGCGGCACCAGACCATCCGGCGCCGGTACGATTTCGACGACCAGCACCCCTTCGGCGATCAGGCCCTTGACCACACCGGAGGAGACACCGGCGGCGCGGGCCAGATCCGCCGGGGCCAGTGGGATTTCGCAAGCCGATAGGGTCTCAAGCACCTTGCTTCGCGCGGCGGTCGGGCGCGTTGGCACCGCGCCGGTCGCCAGGGTACGCCGGATCGGTCGCGGCGGCAGACTGCGCAGGCCGCGCAGGGCCATCGCAAGAGGATAGCCGGGACTTTCCACCGCGTAACGCGCCGCCCACTGCACAAAGGCGATAGCCGTTTCCGGCAGGGGCGGGGCGTCCAGCCGTTCCGTGATGGGCTTCAGCGGCCGGTTGTGGCCGGCTCCGTCGCGCAGGCTCGCCACCACGCCGCGCACCAGCCGAGGGCCCAGCGGCACGGCCACCTGGTCGCCGACGGCCAAGTCCATGCCTTCGGGTTCAGCATAGTCGAAGGCCTCGGGCAGGGGCAGAGGCAGCAAGACGGCGGCGATGCGGGCCATGAGTTGACTTGGCCCCGCGCAACGTCCGCGTCAAACGCCCGTTAATGACAATCTGCGACTATCGGGGTCTGAACGATTTTTTTGCGGGGACAGAATGTCTGCAATGCCGTCTGAAGCGATCAAGGATTGGCTGCGAGAGCAGCCCGACCTGCTGCACTCCGACCCCGAACTTCTGGCGCAACTGGGCCTACGGGTCGACGCCGCCAATGTGGTCGACTTTGGACCTCGCGCCCTCGAAAAAGCCAAGGCCGGCAAGGCCGCGGAATCCCGGGTGCGCAAGGAACTTGAAGTTCTGGCCAAGGCCAATCTGGCTGCCGTCTCCCAGACCCAGGGGGCCGTGCTCGACCTCTTAGAGGCCCGCAACCCTTCCGATCTTGGCCGCCGCATGGACGAGCTGGCCACGTTGCGGTTTGGGCTCGTCGGCGCCGTTATCGCTCTGGAAGAGCCAGGACGTGTGCCCGCCGGCTGGATGGTGCTGAACCAGGGCGGTGCTGATTCCTTACTTGGTGGCCCGCGGATGGCTCGTCTTGGCGAACTGGATCGCGCCTTCCCGCTGTTTGGCGACCGCGCACCCAATGTGCGTAGCGTCGCCTTGGCCCGCATCCGCCCTTGGTCGAGCGACCGGGACGGCCTGATTGCCTTCGGTTCGGCCGATCCGGAGGGTTTTGTGCCGCAGATGGGTTCGGAACTGGTCGGCTTTCTGGCGCGCGTGTTCGAGCGTATCGCCGAGCGCTGGCCGATTTCCTGATGACGGGCGAGGCTGCCCTTGCGGCCTTCTTGATCCACCTGGCTCAGGAGCGCCGTGCCTCGCCGCGCACGGTGGAAGCCTATGGCCACTCGGGCCGCTCCTACCTCGCCTTCCTAAAGGAGCATCGCGGGGAGCCGATAAACCTAGATGGGTTGACCCGTGTCACGGCCGGCGAGGCCCGCGCCTGGCTGGCGCGCCGCCGCATGGGCGACCATCCGCTGTCGAATCGCTCGCTGAGTCAGGCCCTGTCGGCAATACGTAGCTTTCACACCTTTCTGGACCTGCGACTAGATGCGCCCTGCGCCGCAATCGCCCTGGTCAAGGGGCCGCAGGTACGGCCTGACCCGCCGCGTCCGGTGACGGAGGACCAGGCGAGAGGCCTGATCGTCCAGGCCGGGATCGACCCGATGCGAGACGACTGGGAAGGCCTACGGGACGCCGCCATCCTGACCCTGCTGTGGGGCTGTGGGCTGCGGATTTCAGAGGGGTTATCGCTGACCCTGGCCGATCTTCCGCTCGGCGAGTCCCTTCGCATCACCGGTAAGGGCAAGAAGACTCGGCTGGTTCCAGTGCTGCCTGCCGTCAGCCGGGCGATCAATGCCTATGCCGCCGCCCTGCCCTTCGCCCTGACGAGGGAAGAGCCGCTGTTCCGAGCCACGCGGGGTGGTCCGTTGCCAGCGCGCCGTGTGCAGGCCCTGATGCAGACCCTGCGTGGCCGCATGGGCTTATCGGAAAAAGCCACGCCCCATGCCCTGCGTCACAGCTTCGCCACCCATCTGCTGGGTGCCGGTGCCGACCTGCGTGCGATCCAGGAACTGCTCGGCCATGCCTCGCTATCGACGACTCAACGCTACACCGCAGTCGATGCAGAGCGGCTGCTTGGAGCCTATGCATCGGCCCATCCGCGAGCCTAGGACGGCGGCAGAGACCGCGCCTTGCGATCCTCGCCGATGGCGACGAAGGTGAATACGGCTTCGGTGACCTTCTCGGTCTCCTCGGCTGCCCGAGCGCGACGCCAGGCCTCGACCCTGATCTTCATCGAGGAGCGGCCCTCTCCGGTCAGCACGGCGTAGAGGCTGACCTCGTCGCCCACAGCGACCGGTGCCAAGAAACTCATGCCGTCAACAGCCACAGTCGCGGTGCGGCCATGCGCGCGGCGTGTGGCGATGGTGCTGGCGGCGAGGTCCATCTGGCCCATCAGCCAGCCGCCGAAGATATCGCCCGCCGGATTGGCATCTGCCGGCATGGCGATGACCCGGATCGTGGGGATCTCTTTAGACTGGGTCAGCATGGCCAGATCACGCATGACCCGATCATGACCCCCTAGGCCTGCATGGTCCAGCCCTCTACGCTCATCGCCGCCTGACGAAGGGCTTCAGAGCGGGTAGGGTGCGGGTGGCAGGTGCGGGCCACGTCTTCCGACGCCGCCTTGAACTCCATGGCAACGCAATATTCGGCGATCATATCGCCAACGTTCGGGCCGATCATATGCACGCCGAGGATCTCGTCGGTCTTGGCGTCGGCCAGGACTTTCACGAACCCGTCGGTCTGATGGTTGATCTTGGCGCGGCTGTTGGCCAGGAACGGGAACTTGCCGACCTTGTAGGCAATACCGCCCGCCTTGAGCTCTTCCTCGGTCTTGCCAACCGTGGCCACTTCCGGAGCGGTGTAGATCACGCCCGGGATCAAACCATAGTTCACATGGCCCGCCTTACCGGCAATCAGTTCGATCACGGCGACGGCCTCGTCCTCGGCCTTGTGCGCCAGCATGGGGCCGGAAGTGACATCGCCAACAACCCAGACGCCGGGGGCGGCGGTCTTGTGATGGTCCTGGGCGATCATGCCGCGCTTGTCGGTTTCGATGCCAACCGTCTCCAGGCCCAGACCCGTCGTATAGGGACGGCGGCCGATGGCGACGAGCACATAGTCGGCGTTGATCGTTTCGGCAGGACCGCCTGCAACCGGCTCAACGGTCAGACTGACGCTCTTGGCGTCGGCCTTGGCTCCGGTGACCTTGGTGGACAGTTTGAAGCTCATGCCCTGTTTGGTCAGAACCTTCTCGAAGGCCTTGGCGACCTCGGTGTCCATGCCGGGCACGATGCGGTCGAGGAATTCTACCACCGTCACCTGGGCGCCGAGACGACGCCACACAGAGCCGAGCTCCAGCCCGATCACGCCTGCGCCGATGACAACCAGACTCTTTGGCACTTCCGGCAGGTCGAGCGCGCCGGTGGAATCGACAATGCGCTTGTTGTCGACCGTCACACCCGGAAGGGATGCCGGTTCACTGCCTGTGGCGATGAGAATGTTCTTGGTTTCCAGTGTCTGCTCGGACCCGTCGGCGGACTTGACGATGACCTTGCCAGGGCCGGCAATACGGCCCCAGCCCTTGATCCAGGTGACCTTGTTCTTCTTCATCAAGAACTCAACGCCCTTGGTCAGGGCGGTCACGCTCTCGGCCTTCTGAGCCATCATCTGGACAAGGTTCAGCTTGGGCGCGACGTCAATGCCGAGCGTCTTGAACTCAGCACCGCTGGCCGCTTCGAACAGTTCGGAGGCATGCAGCAAAGCCTTGGATGGCATGCAGCCCACATTCAGGCAGGTGCCGCCAAGGGTCTCGCGGCCCTCGATGATGGCGGCCTTCAAGCCCAACTGGCCAGCGCGAATGGCCGCGTTATAGCCGCCGGGACCGGCCCCGATGATCACGACGTCGTATTGGTCAGCCATGGTCTTAGAGGTCCAACAGCAGCCGTTGCGGGTCTTCGATGGCGTCCTTGACCTTGACCAGGAAGGTCACAGCACCGGCCCCGTCGACCACGCGGTGGTCGTAGCTCAGCGCCAGATACATCATCGGCCGGATCTCGATCTTGCCGTTAATGGCGATAGGCCGGTCCTTAATCGCGTGCATGCCCAGAATGCCGGACTGCGGCGCATTGAGGATCGGGGTCGACATCAGCGAGCCGTAGATTCCGCCGTTGGTGATGGTGAAGGTGCCGCCCTGTAGCTCGTCGATACCCAACTGGCCGGCGCGGGCGCGTTTGCCCAGGTCGCCAATAGTCTTTTCAATCTGAGCCAGGTTCATGGCGTCGGCGTCACGCACGACCGGGACCACGAGGCCCTTTTCCGTGCCGACGGCTACGCCGATATCGTAGTGGTTCTTGTAGACGATCGTGTCGCCGTCGATCTCAGCATTGACGTCCGGTGTCGCCTGCAAGGCGGCGATCACAGCCTTCACGAAGAAGCTCATAAAGCCAAGCTTCACCCCGTGGCGCTTTTCGAACGTGTCCTTGTACTGGTTGCGCAGGGCCATGACCGCGGTCATGTCCACCTCGTTGAAGGTGGTCAGCATGGCGGCAGAATTCTGCGCCTCTTTCAACCGGCGGGCGATGGTTTGGCGCAGGCGGGTCATCTTGACCCGCTCTTCACGCTCATGGGTTGGGCGCGAGGCGGACGCCACAGCGGACGCTGCGGGCATGGTAGAGCGAGCCTCCAGGGCCGCCAGGGCGTCGCCCTTTGTCACGCGTCCATCCTTGCCAGAACCGGCAACGGCGGAAAGCTCAAGATTGCTCTCGGCGGCAACCCGGGCGGCCGACGGAGCAGCGGGAACCGAGGCGGCGGGTGCAGGGGCCGGAGTCGGCGCAGGCACCGCGGCAGGTGGCGGAGCGGCGGCGGCTGCCTTGCCGGCGGTCACGCTGCCAAGCAGGGTACCCGGCGTCACGGTCGCGCCTTCGGCGGCGTTGATGGCTTCTAGGACGCCGTCAGCCGGAGAGGCGACCTCTAGGCTAACCTTATCGGTTTCCAGCTCGACGAGGATCTCATCCTTCTTCACGGCATCGCCGGGCTTCTTGATCCAGCGGGCCACGGTGGCTTCTGAGACAGATTCGCCGAGGGCGGGGGTTTTCATATCAGCCATGGGACTCGTACTTCCTGGTGAGCTTGCTTAGGCGAAGGTTTGATCGTGGCGATTTAGGACATGGCGTCGGCGAGGAAGGTTTCGAGTTCCTTCTTGTGCCGACTCATCAGGCCCGCGGCGGTGGAGGCGCTGGCGGGGCGGCCGACGTAGCGGGCCCGCTTGGCCTTAATATCCATCTTCTCGAGGGTGAGTTCGAGCCACGGATCGACGAAGGTCCAGCCGCCCATATTCTTGGGCTCTTCCTGGCACCAGACCAGCTCGGCGTTCTTGAACCGGCCCAAAACCGCCATCAGCGACTTCATCGGCCAGGGATAGAGTTGCTCCAGACGCAGCAAATAGACGTCGTCGCGCTTGGAGACCTCGCGGGCTTCGACCAGGTCGAAATAGACCTTGCCCGAGCACAGCACGACTTTCTTGATCTCAGCGTCGGGCTTCAGCGTGATGTCACCGACATCGCAACCGGCCTCGGCCCCGTCGACCATGACACGGTGGAAGCTGTTGGCCTCAGCGAAATCAGCCAGGTTGGAGACGGCGCGCTTGTGGCGCAGCAGGCTCTTGGGCGTCATCACGATCAACGGCTTGCGGAACTCGCGGTGCATCTGCCGGCGAAGCACATGGTAGTAGTTGGCTGGGGTGGTGCAGTTGACCACCTGCATATTGTCTTCGGCGCAGAGCTGGAGATACCGCTCCAGCCGGGCCGAGCTATGCTCTGGGCCCTGGCCCTCGTAGCCATGCGGCAGCAGCAGGACGATGCCACTCATCC
>CANKEA010000075.1 GCA_947480815.1 Caulobacterales bacterium
CTCAACGCGCACATTGGTTCTCGTGGATGGTCGCCGGTATGTGGGCAGCCAACTTAACGGCACGGCAGATATGTCGACCCTACCAGTCAGCCTAGTTGACCGGGTCGATGTGGTCACCGGCGGCGCATCGGCCGCCTATGGATCGGACGCTGTCGCGGGCGTGGTCAACTTCATCCTGAACGACCGTCTCACGGGCTTCAAGGGTGGCATCAACCACGGCGTCTCGCAGTTTGGCGACGGTATCGAAAACAATATGAATCTCGGTTGGGGGATGAAGTTCGCGGAAGGGCGCGGTCATCTTGTAATCGGCGGCGATGTGGTTAAGGCCGAGGGCGTCGGCAATTTCTACCAGCGGAGCCAATATTCGGCTGAGCCCGGACTGATCGCCAGCGGCAATACGCGTCCGGCTGGGGTCCCGGCCCAGCAGTGGCTCGGCTCGGGTGTCGAATTGATCTATCCGTCCGGCGGCGTCGTGCTCAGCGGGCCACTCAAGGGCACAGCCTTCGCCGACGACGGCACGACCTATACCATGACGCTGAACAATGTTTTCGGCCAGAACATGGTCGGCAGCAAACAGAACTACAGCCGCAACTCCGTGCTGCACATGCGGCTTTATCAGCCCTTCTATCGCAACAATGCGATGGCTCGGTTGAACTATGACCTTACACCCGACATCACCGTGTTCGCAGAGTTCAACTACGCCTTCGACACCAACAAAGGCGGAACCGGGGACACCTATCTGTCGACGGGCATTATCGTGCCCAACACTAACCCGTTCATTCCGGCGTCCGTGAAAAACGCCATGGTGGCCAACAAGCTGACCAGCATCACCTTGGGCCGCTACAATAGCGACTTCACGCCTTACCGCACCAACAGCGAATGGAACCTACGCCGCGGCGTCATCGGTGCGCGTGGGCACATCTATAAAGATTGGCAATGGGAGGCTTATTACAACAAAGGCCAGAATATTCAGGATTTTAATATCCTATTCCCTGACCGCGTAAACATCTCCGCCGCCACCTATGTGGTCACTGGTGCGAACGGCCAGCCCGCCTGCGGCCCCCTGGCGACAAACCCGAACATCACGGCAGCTGACGCCCTTATCGTCAGCCCCAACTGTGTGCCGTTCAACATTTTCGGCCAAACCAACACTAAGGAAGCCCTAGCCTACGTGGCCCACCCCGCCACGGCGCATAATGTCATCAAGATCGATGTGGGCGGCCTCTCCCTATCGGGCAATTTGCTCGAACTGCCCTCCGGCCCGCTGTCCTTCGCGGTCGGTGCCGAAATGCGCAAGGAGAGCGTGAGTGCCCTAGCTGATCCTCGTTCCCAAGTCGGCGCGTTCGTGACCGGAAACCAAGCGACCTATGCCGGCGACCGTTCGGTCAAAGAAGCCTTCGCCGAATTTGGCGCACCCTTGCTGAAGGATCTTCCGCTGGCGCTTGAGCTCAGCCTCAACGCCGCCGTCCGCCGCACCGACTACAGCACCAGCGGGGCGGTGACGACCTGGAAGGCTGGGGTTTCCTATCGCCCCACCGACTTCATCCGCTTGAGGGCGACACAGTCGCGTGACATCCGCGCACCGAACCTGAGCGAGCTGTATCTGACCCGATCAACCGGCGGGGTGAGCAATATTCTGAACCCGTTCTCCGGCCAGGTCGGCCGGATCAGCAGCATCAGCGGCGGCAACCCCACCCTGACCCCTGAAATCGCCGACAGCTTCACCGCAGGCATTGTGTTCCAGCCGCATTGGGGCTTCACCCAAGGCTTCCAAGCCTCCGTCGACCGGTACGATATCAAGATCGACAAGGTGATCGCCTCGATCGACTCTGCCGCGATCATTCTTCGCTGCTTCAACGGCGAGAAGGCGCTCTGCTCCAACATTGTGTTCGACAACAGCCAGTTCGGCATCTTCTCGGTGTCCGCTGTCCCTCAAAACCTGAAGCAACTTCACGCATCCGGCACTGACGTCGAACTCTACTATCGGGTGCCGATGCAATTGCTGCCAGTGAAGGTGCCGGGACAGGTCGAAATCCGCAGCTTGACCACCTTCGTCGATCAACTGACCACCATCGACAACGCAACATCGGTCAACGGCGCGGGATATTCAGTCCAGGGTGGAGCACCGATTTCGGGCAACGTGACCGTGACCTACGCGCTGAACCGTCTCAACGCGAGCCTACAAGCGCGCTATTTCACCGATACGCACTGGGATGCATCCTATGTCGGCCCAGATGATCCATCCTACAATCCGGCGGCCTCCAACAGCATCAACAAAAACCTGTTCCCAGGCCAGGTGCTGTTCAACGCCAGTGCAAGCTATGACCTGATCGATCAGGATACCCGAAAGCTTCAGGTGTTCGGTACGATCAACAACTTGCTGGACAAGAAACCCCCTGTGATCGGGGCAGCGGCATTTAATCAGAACGGCACCCAGTTGTATGACCTGCTGGGCCGCTACTTCCGCGCCGGATTTAGGTTCAACTTCTAACGTCGTCTTGTACCCGGCCCGGACAGCGTAAGTTGCCTGGGTCGGGCCCATCGCTCTTGGCGTGCGCCGCCCGCCGGGGCTATGAAGCGCACGGCGACACAGCCATACCCACCCCAGAAAGATCATGCCCGAGACCGCCGCAAACCTAGCCGACTGGATCGGCCGAGAGACCATGGATAACGATGTGGTCGTGCCGGCGCAGGTGCGCGGCCTTCGCGCCACCCTTATCTCAGATGACTCTATCCCCGCCGCGGGTGAGGCCAGCCCCTTGCTCATGCACTGGTGCTGCTTCCTGCCCTATGCGCCGCAAAACCAGATCGGGCCGGATGGCCATCCAAAGCGCGGCGGCTTCATGCCGCCAGTCGCCCTGCCGCGTCGGATGTGGGCCGGCAGCCGCATCGAATTCGTGCGGCCGCTGCGCGTCGGCGCGGCCATCACCCGGCGCACCCTAATCGGCGACGTCCAGGAAAAGTCTGGTCGCAGCGGCGCTCTGGTTTTCGTGCGCCTCGACCATGAGATTTCCGACGATCAGGGCCTCGTCATCACCGAACAGCATGACGTAGTCTATCGCGATGCCGCGACCCCTGGCGCAGCCTCGCCCGCCCCAACCGCCGCGCCGCCAGCGCCGCATTGGAACCGTCGGATCGATCCTGATCCGGTGCTGCTGTTCCGCTATTCGGCCCTGACCTTCAACGGTCACCGCATTCACTATGACCAGCCCTATGTGACCAAGGTCGAGGGCTATCCCGGCCTGATCGTGCACGGGCCGCTGATCGCCACCTTATTGTTGCACGAGTTGGTGGCGCGGCATCCGGCCGCCGATGTCGCGACCTTCGCGTTTCGGGCTGTGAAGCCGATTTTCGACATCGCCCCGTTCTTTGTCTGCGGGTCGCTGGAGGGTAAGTCAGCACAGCTGTTCGCGCGTGATGAGGACGGCAACCTCTGCATGGAGGCCAGCGCAACCCTGCGCTGAAATGAGGATCGCCATGGCCACGACCGAACGCCCAGATGCCTATCAAGAAATCCGCGAGGCCGTGCGCGCCCTATGCGCCGACTTTCCGGACGAATATTTCCGCAAAATCGATACTGAACGCGGCTACCCGGAAGCCTTCGTCGACGCCCTGACCAAGGCTGGCTGGCTGGCGGCAATGATCCCAGAGGAATACGGCGGTTCGGGTCTTGGCCTGGCCGAGGCCTCGGTGATCATGGAGGAGATCAACCGCTGCGGCGGCAATGCAGGCGCGACCCACGGCCAGATGTACAACATGGGCACCCTACTGCGGCACGGCTCCGAGGCGCAAAAAGCTCAGTACCTGCCGCGTATTGCCAGCGGCGAGCTTCGGCTGCAGTCGATGGCTGTGACCGAACCCACCACGGGCACCGACACCACCAAGCTCAAGACCCGAGCGGTGAAAAAGGGCGACCGCTATGTGGTTAACGGTCAAAAGGTCTGGATAAGCCGTATCCAGCATTCCGACCTTATGATCCTGCTGGCGCGCACCACCGCCGTCGACCAGGTGAAAAAGCGCTCTGAAGGCCTTTCGATCTTCATGGTCGATATCGCCAGCGCCTTGAAGAGCGGCATGACAGTCCGGCCCATCGCCAACATGGTCAACCACGAGACCAATGAGGTGTTTTTTGAGGAGCTAGATATCCCAGCCGAAAACCTGATCGGCGAAGAAGGCAAGGGCTTCAAGTACATCCTCGACGGGCTAAATGCCGAACGCACCCTGATCGCCGCCGAATGTATCGGAGACGGCTACTGGTTCGTCGATCGCGCGACAGCCTATGCCAAGCAACGCATCGTATTCGATCGGCCGATTGGCCAGAACCAAGGCGTGCAGTTCCCAATCGCACAGGCCTATATGAATATCCGCGCTGCCGACCTGATGCGGTTTCGGGCCTGCGAGCTGTTCGACAGCCATCAGAGTTGCGGAGCCGAGGCAAACATGGCCAAGCACCTGGCCGCCACGGCTAGCTGGGAAGCCGCCAACGCCTGCATACAAACCCACGGCGGGTTTGGCTTCGCCAGCGAGTATGACGTTGAGCGCAAATTCCGCGAAACGCGCCTCTATCAAGTGGCACCGATCAGTACCAACCTGATCCTCAGCTATATTGCCGAGCACGTGCTCGGCTTGCCCCGCTCGTTCTGATGCAGCCCCTCGCGGGCATCACCGTGGTGGCGCTGGAACAGGCCATCGCAGCCCCCTTCGCCACCCGACAGCTGGCAGACCTGGGGGCCCGGGTCATCAAGGTTGAACGGCCTGGCGAGGGTGACTTCGCGCGCGGCTACGACAGCCGCGTTGATGGATTATCGTCTCACTTCGTCTGGACCAATCGCTCGAAGGAAAGCATTGCGTTGGACCTCAAGACCCCGCACGGGATCGATGTGCTGAGCAAGCTGGTCGCGGGAGCTGATGTGCTGGTGCAAAATCTGGCCCCCGGCGCAACCGCGCGCATGGGGTTCGACTTCGAGACCCTGCATGCCAAACAACCCGGCCTTATCGTCTGCGATATCTCCGGCTACGGCAGTGACGGGCCGCATCGCGACCGCAAGGCCTATGACCTGCTGATCCAGAGTGAAGCAGGGTTCCTGAGCGTCACGGGCACGCCCAAACAGCCTTCAAAGGCTGGCATTTCCGTGGCTGATATCGCAGCGGGCATGTACGCCTATTCCAACATCTTGGCCGCACTGATCGAGCGCGGCCGAACCGGCCAGGGCCGGCGTATCGATATCTCCATGCTCGAAGCCATGTCGGAGTGGATGAGCTTTCCGCTTTACTACGCCTGGCAGGGGGCCCCACCCCCGCCGCGCGTGGGGGCCTCGCATGCCGTGATCTATCCCTACGGCCCTTTCCCCGTGGCTGACGGCGAGGTGATGCTGGGCATCCAGAATGATCGCGAGTGGGAGGCCTTCTGCGCCAAGGTTCTGCAGCAGCCCGACCTAACCCGCGACCCACGCTTCGATAGCGTACCCAACCGCTCGGCCAACCGCGCGGCATTGCGCGCGTTGGTGATCGAAGCGCTCAGCACCTTGAGTGTCGACCAAGCGATTGCCAAGCTCGACGCTGCCGGCATCGCCAATGCCAGCGTCAACGACATGGCCAGGCTATGGAAGCATCCGCAACTGGCCGCCCGCGGACGCTGGACGAAGGTCGAGACCGCCGTTGGGCCGATCCCGGCCCTGTTGCCGCCCGGCATGGACGAGGCCCGCATGGACCCTGTGCCTTCGCTAGGCCAGCATACGGCGCAAATCCTGGCCGAGTTGGGCTACGCGTAAACTCAGAGAGAGACTCCGATGGCTCACGACGACGGCGGATCGCAAATCCTAACCCCCACCCGCGCCTTGGCGGCCTTCGCCGCACAGCTCACGCCTGAGCAGATTCCGGCATCCGTCATGGATCGCACCCTCGACCTGTTCGTCGACTGGGCCGGTTCGGCCATAGCCGGTTCGCCGTCGCGCGCTGTACGCACGATTGCCGATTTCGCCAAGTTAATGGGGCCAGCGGACGGCCCCTCCGAGGTGCTGATCAACGGTGCCCGTACCAGCCCCTATTTCGCGGCCATGGTGAACGCTGCCGCCAGCCACGTGGTCGAGCAGGACGACCTGCATAATAGCTCGGTGCTCCACCCGGCGACCGTGGTGTTTTCGCCAGCCCTGGCCGTGGCCCAGGCGTTGGGTGCCAGCGGGCGAGAGCTCCTGACTGCCGCCGTCGCGGGATACGAGGTGGGTATCCGTGTGGGGGAATTCCTGGGCCGCTCGCACTACAAGGTCTTTCACACCACGGGCACGGCCGGAACGCTCGGCGCGGCCGCCGCCGTTGGGCGCTTACTGAAACTGACGCCGGAGCAGATGCTGCAAGCCTTTGGC